>JASEGY010000085.1 GCA_030019105.1 bacterium
GCCCTGAGTTATTGAGAAGATACAAAATCGCAGATTATGCCCGCGTTGAGTATATGCAAACTCAGCGGTAAACAGGAACTAAAGAACAATCACTACCCGGCCTCTTTCAAGGAGATGGTATTTCTGCTCTATTTCTTCGATTTTTCGGGCAGCTTCCTGGCTAATGGCCAGAGACTTTTTGTCATCTGAGACTGAGGCTGCTTTTACTACAAAAGGCGTTTGGGCCACACGGGAATTATCTGTAGCCCCGGTCAGTGTTTGTTCCCAGGCGGCTAAGGCATGCAGGTTCGGATCCCTCTGCCGGCCGTCCCCTATCCCATAAAAAAGACTGGCCGCATCCTTAGCTTGGGTATAGATATTAGGTTTCATATGGGGCGTTATGCCGGAACCGGCGGCATTAACCACTATCCCGGTATATTCTACTTCAGGCTCTACCGGGGTTGTTTGAGATTTCTTTAAAAGGTCAATTTCCTGCATCAAGGTGGCCAGGATAGCCAGTAATTTTTCGTCTTTTTGCGCCATATTATTCAGGCTCTGTTGTACCTCGTCCAGGTTTCTACCTGACCTGACCGCATTTATTACTTCCGCATTGTCGCCAATGAATGGCGTCAACGTTGGATTTTGGCTGCTTTCCAAACTCGCAAATTTTAAAGGAAGCTGCTGCGGCGACGACGGGCTAATGGCTTTCTTTGGGATGGCCCCGCCTACTTCTTCTAAGAAAACAGCTACTTCGACCACAGCCATCTGTTCTTTTTCCAGGAATTCCATTTTAATCTCTTTGGCCCCTTTAAGAATACCCTCCACTTTTGTCTCAATAACCCGGTCTTTTACCATGTAGTCCTTCACCGTGCTGGTGGCCGTAATATGCACCCCGGCCGTAATTTCCAGCAAATTGGCCTGGGCTTCTATTTTTGCCGCTTGAAAGGCCAGAAGCCTGGCTACTTCAGGGGTAGGCGCGTCTGCCGGCGGCACACCATAACCTTTAGCGGAAACCAGTCCTTTTGACCAGTTAAGCGAACCGTTAACCGTTTTTACAATGAAGTCAAGTTTCTCTGTCTCAGGCATCTCTTTAGACACCGGCGCTACTGGTCCTGGCTGAGGCGGTTCTACTGGCGATGGGAGTGTTTCCGGCCCTTCTTTCTTCCCTCCCCCACTAAAGACGCTGCAGCCGGCAACCAATAAAAGCACCAGGCCGCCAACAAAGAATGGGTGTAACAGAAATCTTGGGTTTTTACTCATGAGACTTCCCCTCCTTTTTAAGATTTTTGGTGGGATATAACTCCCGACCATGATTATTCTCGAACCCTAATTCTATGGATTATAAAATTGGAAACACAATGGTCTGCAAAAAATCTCAAGCTCATGCGGCAACCTCAAACTCTGATAACTCTCGGGCATAATCTAAACAAGCAGCGACCATTTTTATAGTGAGGTCTGGAAACTCCTCCATAATTTTTTCGAAAGAGCTGCCTGCCGCAAAATATCCAAGGATAAGACTAACTGGGATTCGGGTCCCTTTGACTCGTGGCTTGCCTCGAAGTACATCAGGCGTGCTTACAATATAATCTCTCCAATCTGCTTGTATGTTATCCTCCTTCTTCCCGAAATTCTTTACAGTCGGTGCAAGTTAGAGATTGTTCGCCCAGCTATCTTTAGAGCATACTCAGCAGTAGCAGGTAGTCTTGTGGCTATATCTTCATAATCTGCATTCTTCCGGTGTATATGCAAGCGAGTCAAGTTCTCTCCCACTTTTCTACGCACGTTGTCACCGCCCTTTTTGAATTGATTTTGAACATACTGATGTGCTTCTCCTCCGCTGGGAATCGTATGCCCCTCTTTATCCCGCAAATGATTTCGCGCTTTACAGAAAGTCGCATAGTAAGCCCGACTGATTGCAGAACGCAACTTGGCTTCCTGGGTCGAAGGGCTTGTAGCTTGCCCAGCCAATTCTTGTGATAGATTGAGATACTCTGACCAGTCAAAACTCATCGGAACTCCACGTTAATACAGAGCTTCTCTTGCGCTCGGTCTAAAGCGTCCAACCACCAGTCCTCATCGAACCACTCAAGCCTCTCAACAGCCTCATTCGGGGCAAGGTTTGTCGCAATGGATATTACCAATTGATAGTTATTAATTGTTTCCGGATCAGTAAAGACCTCAAGAAAGAGTTGTGAATCCGGAAAGTAACTTCCAATCTTACCGGATGCCTCCAGCAATAGCGAGCCCAAAAACGGATATCTTTCAAGAAACCACAGAACCTCTCCTCGCTCCCTGAAGGCATACAATTGCTCAAGCCATTTGATCTTGGCCTCTGAGACATGAAATGTTGCAGCACCTACCTCTTGCCGGGCCTCGACAACTTTTGTTCTCATGTCCACCCTCCTCCCCATCTTACCGAACCAATTTACCACAAAGGACATAAAGGACACAAAAGACACCAAAGACACCAAAAATTACCGGCCTTTATGTTCTTTAAGGATGCTGCGCGGCATTTTATTGGACAACGCTCAGCAACTCCCGTAACTGCTGGTCAATAAGCTGCTCATTGCCTTCAAAATCAAGCAGTTTAAGCCCCACTCCTGTTTCAGCTTGTTTACGCGCGTCTTCGCCCTGGTTGCTTTCGTAGTAGGTCCAGCCAAGGTCTAAATAAAAATCCTTGCGCGGCATTAATCTGATGGCCTTTTGATATTTATCAATGGCTTCGGAAAGGCCCTGTTGTTTGTGATATTCTTTGGCCTGACCATAATAATGAATGGCCCCGTCAATCTGCCAGGGAGCAAAATCTTTTACTGCACGTTCCTCCTTAATTCCCAGCATCCTGACTTTTTGAGTCCCCTCTTTCCACTTAGCAGTTCGAGGCCAGTACTGCGGATGAGACAACAGGAACTGATGTTCGGCAACTTCTTTGGGAAGCTGTCGCAGGCCTTTTTTATCTGTCGCGCCAATCTGGACCAGCTTAAAATCCTTACCGCCAGGCCGGCTCGGCCCGCCAGGCCGGCTCGGCCCCCCGGATTCAAACCACATTCGCCGGCTGTCCTCAGTTGAAGCCCACAATTTGTCATCCCCTTTTTCCAATAGTACCCAGACCTCAGCATCTTGAATGGACTTTCCGTCGGACAAGTCAACTACCTTTAATTCAGCGCCAGGTTTAGGAGGCGGAGAAGGCGTTGGAGTTGGAGAAGGAGTGGGAGAAGGTGGAATAGGAACCGGCTCTTCTGTCGCCCCATATTGCAGCAAAATGGTATAGTTGGGATATTCTTCGCCAATGGTTACTGCTTCCGGAAGGGGAGAAGAGCTTACATTCTCATTTGTCGGAATGATATCGATTTGCGTCTCCAATTTACCGGACCTGTCTGTCTGTCCGACCGGTTTTCCTCCCACCAGGACAGTCACTCCCCGTCTGGGTCGTTGAGTGGCTGATTCCTGGGCGGTCACGGCAATATTAAGCTTACGCCGGATTTCTTTATCACCAAGCGGGTATTCATATTGCCCCATCTTAATATTAAGTGAAGAAGAAGCGGCAGGCGGCTTGTCATAGACTACCTCAAGCGAGCGGCCGGCCGGTGAGACAAATTCGAGTCGAACAGTCCCCTTCTCATCCGTGGCTCCAACACTGTAATTACGCAATTCATCCTTAATCGAAACCGGCACTCCCTCTAAGTCTTTTCCGAATCGGTCCACGCAATGAACAGTAACTACCCGTTTCCTGGCAAAGATAAATTCGACCTGCCAGGCCGGCTCGTCTCCACGCAAGGACTCGCCAGGGGAAATCTCGTAACTCAGGGTCGGTTCTGAAAGCGGAATTTCCTTCTTTTGGCCGAGCCGGCCTGGCGGGCCGAGCCGGCCTGGCGGGCCGAGCCGGCCTGGCAGAAGGTCGGTTTCAACAACAGCCCTGGCTATCTTCCAGTCAGACTCCGCAGACTGCCAGGCCGGCTCGGCCTCAGGAAGCCGGGGGACATCCTTCTTAAATATCTTATCCTTAAGACTCCCTGAATCTAAATCAGATTTAGGATAATCAGTGGTGATAACTACTTTGGTCGATTTCACATCCACCAGGACAGCCGCGCCGTCTTTATCGGTATAGACGGCCCGGTCCTTGTAGTTACCCGGATAGACGGCATTTCCAACCACCGGCTTAAGGCTTGTTCCGGATTCGGTTTCTAACTCCCTTGAGACCTTTACCTGAACTCTAATCGTATGTTTTTCATATAATTCACTGCTGGCCCGGGCCACCTCTTTTCTCTCTCTCCGCCAGGGAAAACTAAAGGGAGCGAAGCCTTCCAATCCAGCCTTCTGCCGGTTCAATCTCTCCAATTTGCTCCATTTCTCCTCCGGCGGCGCAGCCGGATCAGTCTCAGCGACTTCAGCCGCCGCCGTTTGGACATTAGTCATAATTTGTTTATTATGACCGTAGGAGACGCGCAAGCCTATCCCCAGCGCTACCGCTACTATTAATGCGGCGGCACAAAAAGCCAAACGGAAGCGGGTCCTGCGAATCTCTGCCTTTGTGGTTAAGTTCTCCAGGCCCGCCAGGCCGGCTCGGCCCGCCAGGCCGGCTCGGCCCGCCAGGCCGGCTCGGCCCCGGTCAGGAAAGATTACCTGCTTAAACAGGTCTTTGATAAAATAACCTTGTTTTCCTCCGAATACTGCCGGTAATGTGAGTGGCTGTCGATTAACCGATTCAGATGCTTGCTGCAATACCAGATCGATAGGAGTTCCTTCTTGAGCCGCGCTGGTAAAATAAAACCCCCGAAAGATAGGTTTTTCAGAGGCTACTTCGGGGAATATTCCTCCCACAAAGTGAGCGAGTTTCCGGTAAGCTGCTTCAAATTCTAATGGAAAAGTGTAACCAGCGACGCGCTGCTCCACTGATGTCTTTTCTGAAACTAATTTTTGTAACTGGCGGTCACTTAGCGACTGGAAAAGCCGATGACATTCTTCTTTAAAGACCACATCAGCCTTTTCCTCCCGGTCGCTTCTAAGCGTGCATCCCCAAACTTGCGTCCGTTCAGCCGTGCTTAAATCATCAAAAGATTGCGTAAACCCATAAATCTGGTCGCCTTTAGTAAAAACAAGATAGATGGGAACCCTGGTTTCTAATTGTTCGATAAGGTCTTCAATATGTCGGCGAATCTTCTGAGCTTCCTGTTCGATGGCATATTCTTCTTTTTGTAATAGAGGAGTAATGTCTGTCGTCAGAATCAGTCCATCAACAGGTCTCTTGCGCCGATGTTTTTTTAAGACGTTCAGCAGTCCCAACCATTCTGTCCTGACAGAGGCCTCATTACTATGAGTGACATACCGCCCGCTGGTGTCGAGGATAATAGCTTCTCTGGTGAAGAAGAAGTCACAGTTCCTGGTTTCGTCAATACCTTGCTGAAGCGGTCTTTCCTGGAGGGAGTCAATGTAAGAAAAATCCAGATTTGAATTTCTAAGGAGGGTGGTTTTCCCGTTTCCGGATGGCCCGATGACCATGTACCAGGGCAGGATGTATGGATCAGGTTTCTTGAAAATATTCAGCCAGCCACGACGGGCTTTTTTGCCCCTGAAATCCCGGACCGATTTAATGGCATTTCTTACCCGCTCTTCAAACCTGGTAATATCTTCGGGCAGCGCTTCTTTCGCTCCTGCTCCTTCCTTTTGCCGCATCCATCTGATTAGAAGAAAGACACCCCATACTCCCAGGATCGCTACCGTGAGCATAATACGGACGTTAAAAGGCAGCCATCTTCCGCCTGGGATCCAGACCAAAAGGACCATAATGGGGACCCACTTCCCCGGAAGGTCTTTAATGTGTTGAAGTAAAAAACTCATAATTAACTCCTCTTAGCCGAAAATCCTGGTCAGTTTCTTTACTTCACGCTCAAAATATTTTTTCACTATCTTGACAGCTCACCAGAAAAAACTTTAGGCACAAATTCCTTCATGGTAAAGAAGTCAAAATCTACAGAAATACGGTGTCCTAATTGGAGAGCAGCCGCTGTGCCACCGGCCAAATAGGCATCCTTCAAAATACCTGAACGACCTAATAAGGCCAAATTCTCTTTTGCTCCTTCAACGAGGCTTTCTTCAAACATAGAACCTCTTCTCTTGGGATATTTAATACAATCGCCCAAAAATTAGCGCTTTTTTGAGAATAGCCTCGAAAATCAGACAGGGTATTCTTTATTTCTGATTTCTCAAAATTTTCCCACATCCAGGCAACGGCCTTCTCATCACCGTACTCCAGGATTCGCCTCAGAACATATACCCTGCGTTTTTGCAAGTCTATCTTTTCAAATTCCACATCCCAAAAATACTTATTTAAAAACTCAGGCAGTTTTCTCATTTCTATAGACTCCGAAATCTACTACGCCTGCCGTAGGATACATGGGGCGTAGGAGATTATTCGCTCCGCCGTAGATACTCTTCAAAGAAGGGGTCGATTATTACATACTTATTCTTTTCTTCCTTACGGACTATTCCCTTCTTTAAGAGCGAGTTAATAGACCGGGAGACATTTATCCCATTCCCATTCTCAAGCGAATAGAGTTTTCCACATCCTTTAACAATCTCCGTTAGTAAGGTTAACTGAGCAGGTGCGCCTGACATCTCTTCCCACATTTTTTCCAGATATGTCTTTTCAGCGATAAAGGCATTCTCCCAGCCCGTCAAAAGGTCATGCTCATTAATAACCGCCTTCTCCCCTTTTACCAAATAATAAAGATGCTGACACAAAAGTTGAGTATAGTAAGGATGACACCTTGTTTTTTCTAAAAGGTAGAGGATAACTTCTGCCGGGACAGATATTCCTTCTTGTTTGAACTTCCGGCCAATATGCTCCCTGAAATCTTCTGAAGCGATCTCAGCCAGATAGATAATACTTCCGAACTTATAAAAGGCGCTTTTTTCAGCGGCAAATATCTCTTTCATTAACGACTCGTGACTGCCGGCAAAGAGATAACAGACCTGTTGATGTCGTTGGAACTTACTTCTCAGCAATTTCAACAATTCATCCCCATCAAGTTTACCAATATCGCCGAATTCATCATAGAAGAAATAAAAGTCTTTTTTATCCCTTTCAGCCAATTCCTGAGGAAAGTCAAGGGCCGCCTCAAGAAGCTCCTCAGGCCTGGTATGAGGCTCAACAAATTTCAGGACGAACTCAAAGTCTTCTATAATTTGTTTAACCTCAACATTCTTGAATAATCCGGAAATCCCTTGTTTTAGCTTCGCGCCAAACTTGAAGATCTTTTTATTTTCCAGGCTGCTTGTGGTGATCTTTTCGGCCAGTTTTCTCTTGTCTACTACACCAAACAGGTCTACATCCGCCACATAATGGCCTTCCTTCTTAAGCCGGTCAAGGACGGTCAGGAGAAGAGATGTCTTGCCAAATCTCCTTGGCGCAATCAGGATAATACTCTGGCCGGTCTGCAAAAGATGGATAATTTGCTTTAGTTCTTTGTCTCTGCCTATTAACTGGTCACCAACTACCGGTAGACCGGTAACAAACAATTTTTTCATTATTCTGACCTGGGGTCTCAGATTATCGAAACTGGTAGAGAACTTATGCCGTGCTGTATTAGGCTCAGGAGACTATCAAAAGCCGCTGAAGCTGTTTCACTACATCTACTGCCCAGCCGTACAGGCGGAATTTTAGAAAGATATAAATAACGACTACCCCTACCCCACACACGGCGGTAACCGTCCAGGGCAGCCAGGAAGGGATACTGCTTTGACTACGCTGGATGATCTCTTGAGGAATTTCAGCCGAGGGCGAAAGTTGCCTTACATCTTTCAGCTTGATTCCTTCTCGAAATTCCTTGATATATTCCTGAAGTCTTTGGGGGTTAAGGGCATACTTTCCTTCGAATCCGAGCAGTAAACACAGAGAATATACTTGCAAGACTTCCCCTCTTGACTTAACCTTTCGGATTTGTTCCAGTTTGTTAAAAAATTCCTCGCCGGCAATATTGCTTTGGAAAAGCTCAAGTTCCAGGCGGCTTTCCCAGCCGATGATTTCGTCCAGAAAGGCGGCCAGAGCATACCTGGCATCCTGAATATCCCTGTCGGCAATCTTTGACTCTATCGCTCTTTCCTCCATAGAGTGAAAAAGAGTGTTAATCCTGTGATGCAGGGTATCGAAGGGTTCAAACTCCTGGGATTCCCGCAGATACAGAATGAGTAAGAAGAGATCAGTGCAGATGTCTGACAGAGATTGTATTTGGGAATTACTGGTTTCTAAATCCACCCTTATTTCTCCCTAAGCAATTACTGTTGGTCGCTTAATTCACGGCATGCGCTCTCTACAAGATGTTCAGCAGCCCATGTATTCAGACTCTTGTTCGTAAGTTGCGCTGCAAGAGCAATTGTCCGATGTCTTTCCGGAGATACGCGTAACACAAATCTTCCTGAACAGGGCTTTTCAGGCTCTTCTCCAAGTTCCTGACAGAATTTGAGATACGTGTCAATGGACGAGCAAAATTCTTGTTCAAGTTGTTTGGCGTTGTCGGACTGAAATGTAATCTTATCACGAGTGTTAATCACTTTTCCATAAAATATTTTTGCCTCACCATCAAATTCAACTTTGCCAATATATCCTTTGTATGATAACATATTTTGTCTAAAGGGATGGATCATTACCACCAAGGGCGAAGCATCCACTGCCTCCTAATTGTTTAACCAATCGGCCATGCTCCCACAATTCCGATTCACTCAGGTCTATTTCATCAGCCCAGCTGATGCCGTATCCTCCCACATCTCTCTTAACTATTTGAAAAAACCAATCGTGCCTCAATAGACTGAAGGCTTCCTCTTTGAGAAGCGGCTTGCAGTCATAACGCTTCATTACCCCATTGTCGAAAGTTACTCGCAAGCATTTGTTTTCTATTGGCTCAACCGATTCGATTTTCGGAAATGTCCTTGTATTTATCATCTATTCCAACCCCTGCAGTTTTTTGAACTTCTGGGTATTCCACATCTCCAACAATTCTGACTGATACAGTTGAACCCAATCGGCAATCATTTTCCGGGCTCTATTCGGAAGGTCTCCTTCAATCATCTCCATTGTAGCAATATTGAAGACTCCGTTGTATTCGCCGTAGATTGCATGAAAATGAGGCACGCCGTGCTCCTTGAAGTACATCTTGATTAGGATACCGTAGAACCTTGCTATTACTGGCATTACCGAACACTCCTTCCCTGCCTGCTACCTGCTTCCTCCACGGCCATCAATTCTAATTCGACCTTTTGATCATCGCCTGATTTTGATTAGCCCGCGACAGTTGATTCACAGATGTGCTCAACCAGAAAGACATTCACCGACACCCTTTGGGCACGAGCTTTCTGTATGAGTTCAACGGCGATATCTACTGTTCAGCGGCCATCAATTCTAATTCCACCTTCATAAACCCGGGAGGAACATAAATAGCCAGAGATTTTGACTGCTGAATATTTACCCAATAATCCCCCCGCAAGTCCAGGCTAAAGTAACAATATCCTAATTTCTTGGGAATAGCCGCGGGTGGGGATGGTAAATGGATGAGAGCAATACCCCGCAGGGCCTTGCCAATGAGCAGATTAATTTCTCCGGCCGAAGCGATTTTCACCCTCTGTAATATCCCGTCAATCATCTCTCTCTGGCTCCCTTCCCCCTTAACGGCCAAATAAAATCTGTAGGAAGGGGCAAACAGATAATCATCTATGGTTGCCTCGTAGATGGATTCGCTCACTTTTCTCAAGGGGATCAATTTGTACATGGTAACCGGGGCCAGCATCTGTAAGAACTCCCGGATTACGGTGTCAAGATAACCAAAACAATGCGCCGGATTTTTGTGGTTATAGCCGGGCAAATCCATCGGCCGGATATTGGCGTTAAAGGCCGTTATAGTTCCGGCAAACCGCAAAAGAAGACGGAAGAGTTCTTCCGGATGTATCTCCTGCATACGATAGAAATGATAAACTTCCGGGATAAAGGAATTAATGGTATGCAGGAACCAGAGATTGGAGACATCGGCTGCCCCAAATTCGTACAGTCCACCCTCCCTCTGCCGGAATTGATCTGACAGCTCATTGCTTTTGGTGGTAAGGACCTCCATCAGGCGGCCAAGCATCTTCATTAATTGCGGTGAGGCAGAAATAGATAGACACGGCGGGATATAGTCATCATGCAGCACAATAGCGCCGCTCGGAGATCGACCTAATTCAGCAATCTTAAGGCAGTCGTGATCATCCAGAAGTTCTCCACCAAACATAATTTTGAAATTCTTTTTAGCTACGGGAATTTCCTGCTCATTCTCTGAGTCTCCGGTGTTTTCATCTACTACCCGCACAAATTCCCTGGAATACCGGGTCTCATGGGGGCCTTTCCTGCTTTCAAGGGAGCAGCTTGCCTTGCCGGGTCGTTCTACCGGTATGGCTAAATGCACGTCAAGGGTACTCAGAGACGGGCCAAAATGTTCTTCAATCGGTCGACTTAACGGCGACTCATCTGTCCGGGGAATATCGACGGGTGTGCCCCCGGGAAGTATCCCCTGACAGGATACCAGGATAAAATTACCATTCTCCAGGGCCTCTTGATTTATCTCCAGGCCTATTAGTCCCCAACCAAACGGCAGAACAGACCTCATCCGAAAATCAAGGAGACCTTCGTAATAATGGTCCTGCTGTTGAAAATGCTGCGGGGTAAGGAACATCCCCTCGTTCCAGACAATCTTGTGATACGGTGGCATTGGAAATCACCTCTATTAGGCATCGTTCCATCTGGCCCGAAAGTGACCGAACCGATGATCAATGTCTAATATATCATAGCTTACCAAGAATGTCAATCACAGATTTTTGACGGCATTTCAAGCGGTTGGATTATCGAAAATAATCTGTGTAATCCG
>JASEGY010000860.1 GCA_030019105.1 bacterium
CCGCAATCTGCAATCCAAAATTGGTTTGGTTGCGGCCAGAGGCCGCGCTAAGCATGAATTGCCTTTATCTGATCAACCGGAATATGTTCTGGCTTCTTCTATCAGACTTTTTGACTTAAAGAAAGCTAACCAGCTCAAAGAACAACTATCACTACCAGATGTACTGGTCTGATAGCCTCCTCCTGACAGCCTATCCCAAAACCTGGTTACCGGGCAGCCTCACCCTTTAGGTTGCACAGCCTTTAAAAGCCTTTGGCTACCAGTTTTGGGATAAGCTCTAAGAGGAGGCAGGAAAGACTATCCCTTCCTTTGTTCCCCTACCAGAAGCGATAATTTCCAGCCGTATCTTCTCAATATTTTTCGACCTGTACGGTTAGCTTTTCAGCCCCATCGGGGCGAGATGTGGGGAGAACATATCGCTCCGCTGGAGCTACCCTGATTTATCTGAACCAAGGCTATAAACATTCCGCCCCGCTGGGGCTGAACCGTGGTTACGACCGCATCCTTGCCCGATTAACTATGCACTCCATCCACTTTGGCGAACTTGACCATACTGGTATACGTCGAGTTTCTCGTGATCAAACTGTTCTGCTGCAATCTCCTTTCTGAGCTGATGCACGAACACTGTATGAATCAGACTCCACCCCGATTTATTGAGAAAACACTTCTCTTATGAGCAAAAATGGGCCAAAATATTCCTTTAAACGTGGATTTCGACACCCCTTTGGGAAAAATCTCGATTTTCTAAGTGCCGATA
>JASEGY010000861.1 GCA_030019105.1 bacterium
AAAAACTTAACTATTGAAAAATCAAGCACTTATAGAGAACTTTTAACTGTCGAGGGTTACACAAAAGGAAATTAAGAAAATAATCGCAAAAGGTGAGACAAGTCAGGTTGAATTCAAAATTGAAAAAAAGACGATCGAACCAACCTCATCAAATCGGAACGATCCGGACTGCAGATACAGGATCAGAAGCTAACGGTGCATGCACACTTCTGGCACAGTAGTATTACAGCGTTGATTGCAGCGTAGTATAGCGTTTCATTAAAATCTATATACACTCTGTCGTTCCCCGACTTGATCGGGGAATCCAAGAAAATTTAAATTCTTGTTCGTGTATAGTTCGTGTCAGATTCGTGTTTAAATCCTGATAATCTGCGAAAATCTGCGGCCCATAATTTCCTGGATAACTGGATTGTCCAGTCAAGCAGGACAATGACAATTATTTGCATAGAGAAGGAAGCTATCAAAGTTGAAAGGTGATCTAAATGCGTTTTTTTAAGATATAGGAAACTATGCCACAGAGGTCACAGAGTTCACAGAGAGACAAGAACTTAGAGAACTTAAAAATTCTTTCTCCGTGATCTCTGTGTTCTCTGTGGCTAAATTTTCTTGACACGGCCGGGCCGGTCAGATGCGAGGATCATTATTGCCTGCCGCCCTTAACCAGATTCGACCTGGCGGAGACATTAACTCTCATAGACCAGAAGAAATACTTTGTCCTGCACGCCCCGCGGCAGACAGGCAAGACATCGT
>JASEGY010000862.1 GCA_030019105.1 bacterium
CCTACAACTTACAACCTATTCAAAATCACTATTTATGACCGTGCTGAGTATAGCAAGATGACTTTCAAGAAAAATATCCTTGACAACATTCAGAAGGTCTATTATACTTAACTTATGAAAATTATAGAAATCAAGAAGGAAATAGGTGGATGGATTGTAGTCCTGGGCATTGGTATATTACTTGTGCTCCTGAATTCAGGCTGCAATGAAGAATGGAAAGCCAAACAGGGCATGTTGCAAAAATCCCGGATTCTAATGGACAAATCGGCTATTCGTCCGGATGATGGAGATTCATTCTTTTACAAAGATATTGCCATTCGTGTCCTGGGGATGGATACCCCCGAGATTACTCATCCGGAGCACGGCATCTTTGAAGATCAACCTTATGGCCGGGAAGCAGCCCTAATGACCCGGGAAATCTTTGCTAAGGCTAAGGTTATTGAATATCTACCATTTAGAAATGACAGCTATGGACGGCTTCTGGCCCATGTATTTGTCGATGGAGAACTTTTATCCGTGCTTTTGATCAAAGCGGGCCTGGCTTATGAAACAGTGTATCAGTATGGAGATAATGGCTTCCCTGACTTAGCCGAAAAGATCCAAAAGGCCGCCTGTGAATCCGGCCTGCCGCCTTTTGAGCCCCCTTATAAATGGCGCCGGAAGCATCAGATTAAGCCGTAAACATTCAGGGCACTGCTTAACTCGACAATGTTACATTTAAAAATTTAGACAGGATTAACCAGGATTTAC
>JASEGY010000863.1 GCA_030019105.1 bacterium
TAGGGTGGCTCAATTTATCTGAGCATACCCGGCTCAATTTAAGTGAGCGCTATAGGTCATCCGTGTGCTATTTACATTTTTCTAAATCAAAGCACTAACGGGTGAATATCTATAAGTAAGAATGGCTGTTTATTGCGTATCTATCCATGCTTGAAACATCAACACGTCCCACAGATAATATTGCCAATTTCGTTTCCCTGAAAGGTGCTCGGCCCACTTCTGCCGGATCGGTGCAGGATCTAAAAAACCTTCATTCTGCAAGCGTCGTTCATCCAGCAGACTTTCTGCCCAATCCCGCAGTGGCCCGCGCAACCAGGTATCGATGGGCACACCGAACCCCATTTTAGGACGTTCGATTAACGCTTTTGGAACATATTGATATAATACCTGGCGCAGCAACCATTTGCTCTGGCCATTACGGATCTTCATAGAAAGCGGGACCTTCCAGGCGAACTCCACCACTCTATGGTCTAGTAATGGCACTCGCGCCTCCAGGCTTACGCCCATACTCGCCCGGTCCACCTTTATCAGAATATCGTCAGGCAGGTAGGTAACTGTATCCAAATACATCATCCGGCAGATAAAGTCCTGAAGAGCCGCCCACTGACGGTGATCAGTCAAGGTAGTAGGCGGCTCACAGCTATTCAATACGACCGAGGCAGGGTCTTCTCAGGTATAGTTCTTCAGGTTGATTAACTAGCATCAGGTTTGATCAGCGTCTTAGAAATTGCATAACTGGAATTATGGTG
>JASEGY010000864.1 GCA_030019105.1 bacterium
GCAATCTGCAATCCAAAATTGGTTTGGTTGCGGCCAGAGGCCGCGCTAAGGCATACTCGCCTTTCCCCTGCAAGGGATAGTCCTTTCTCAACGGATGCCCTTCCCAATCCTGAGGCATATAAATCCGTCTCAGGTCATGATGGCCCTCAAATTGGATACCCAAGAGATCATAGGCTTCCCTCTCCATAAAAGAAGCCCCCTTCCAGATAGAAGTAACCGAAGGGACGGCATCTCTTTCCGCCACGGAGACCTTAAGACAAAGCCGGTGATTTCTATTTATAGAGTAAAGATGATAGACCACCTCAAACCGATAGTCACTATCCGGATAATCCACTCCGGCCAGATCAGCCAGACAGGAAAAATCTAACCGGGGATTATCATAAAGGACTCTACATATATCCGGAAGGTCATCCTTGCCTGTCCTGATGGTCAGGTCGATTCCCACCTCGATTGATATCTTATCCCCCAACTCTGCTCTAAGGATTTCTGTCAATTCTTCTCTGGTCATTCTTGCCACCTTATTATCCACTGAAAGATCTACTGCTACCTTCTCAAGATAGAATCTGTGGACCCATCCCTTAGAAACCAGTAGAAACCAGGTTTCTTCAAGAAACCTGGTTTCTGCCTGCGCGCTAATTTACCTTGTCAATAAACACCCTGGTAGCTTTAACGGCATCTTTTACCATATTCACATCATAGCGCGGCCTCCTGCCGCAACCAAACCAAGAACACAAATGACCAAAAGGAC
>JASEGY010000865.1 GCA_030019105.1 bacterium
CAATCCGCTGGGCAATGGCCAGTCCGGCGGCATCATCTCCGGCGCGGTTGATACGCAAACCGGAAGACATTCGCTCCAGGTTTTGAGACAGAGCCCTGTTGGTGCTTGACAAATTTCGCTGAGCATTAATTGCTTCTGGATTGTGAACTACTCTCACGTTTAACCCTCCCTGTTCTTTAGGATTTGTTCTCCCCAGAAGCTTCCTTACTCCTGGGCGGGCCGTGTATAGAAGTGTTAAATGGTTGTATGGTTAGAGGAGTTAAAAGCTTAAATGGTTATCCTTTCCCAAGGGCTAAAGCCAGTCTCAATTTGAAAAGCACCTCTTACCGTTCAACCTCACCCCCGCTCTGAAAAGTATCTTACTTGTAGGCTTTTTCAGAGCTTTCTTTCAGGCCTTTTAACAAGGTTTTCTCCTTGTAGGTTTCCGAGACTCAAAAAATAGAGAAGATAGCTGCTTTGGCGGTTGTGCATCCCTCATCTCTAATTACCGGATCCCCTTTCTTTGAAACCGGTCAGGGATTACGTTCATTCCCCTCCGGCCGGAAGTAAAGGGAGCCTCTCTCAAAAGAGAGGCGCTATCCGTAGTCGGTTACCTAAATTTTAATCCCCCATTCTATTATTCCCCCTTTTAATGAAATAATCGGCCTTGTTCATCGTTTCGGCCACTGGTGCTTGACCAAATGGGTATTGTATAGCTTTTAAGATAATGTTTTTGGGGTAAGCGAATTCAAGATAGGCTATTCG
>JASEGY010000866.1 GCA_030019105.1 bacterium
AAATTAGGTGCACAATTTATTTTGAGAAAAAAGGGCATTTGTTATGATGTCTGAATGTATGGTAAAAAGGGGGTCAGGAAATGAGGAAAAGTTTCAGTCCAGAATTTTAAGTGAATTCAATAATCAAGGTTTGACCCCAATTCTTCCCTGTTATAGATGCTTTGCCGCTTTACTCCAGAAATTTCAGCAACCTCTTGCCTTTTGTAGCCTATCATTAACAGTCTTATGGCATTAATTCGTTTCGCCAGCTTGGGATTTTGTTCTATCTCTCACATCCTCCCACATCTTAGTTCGGCTTCTTATTCTATAAACATGCAAACTTCTTGACTTCTGAAGTTTAGAAGTTCGAATTTTTGTGGCCTGGGCAATCGCCTACCATGCCGCAAATGGATTAGCACCCATCCTACATCTGTCCCCTTTTTTCCCCCAGATCACCACTTATTCTCTTCCACCACTCTGGTATGCTTACCTTACGCCCCAAAGCTGAGCTAAAATATTCCTGATAAAATGATAGGAATTAATGAAATGATAGGAATTTTGATTTTAGGGCAATTTGGAAGAAGTGTCACAGAAGCACCCCTCAGATGTTTTTTAGTGCTTTGAGCCCACTGATTTCAAATTATAGTATATAAAAATGGGTGAGTCAAGAGGAAAGTTCAGACCTCGTGCTTTGCCCTCGCCAAATCGGCAATAAGCCTTTTGGCCACAGGCAGTTGTGCAATAATTGGACAGTCGCATCCGTC
>JASEGY010000867.1 GCA_030019105.1 bacterium
ACCAACAGCAAAGTAGGCATCCAGGGTGACATAACATAAGAGGTCAGTTTGTTTGGCTTTCTCTACGACAAGATTGGCCATGCGAGTCACAAGGGTTGCTGGCTTTCCATCAAGTCCCTTTTCAGGATGTATGGTTTCTACTCCTTCGTGTAGTTGTCCTTGGAGGGGAAGACAAAAGGCCTTTGTTAAGCAACCTACAAGTAGGCCCACATACCCAAAGTGGTGGCCATAGATGTATTTAGCTTTACCACTATTCTCTGAATCCTGATGTAGAGATTTCACACCAGGCATCTTTTTGGCCTCCTTGGACACTTTGATCCCGTCTCCAATAAGAAGGGCACGGCCATTGAATTTGAGAAGAGGATAGCGATTAATGGCTATCTTGACCCAATGTCCAAGGAGTGTTTCCAAGCTCCATGAAGTGGCTCGAAAGAAGCGCAGCATTGGGTCATATGATCCAGGATTCAGGAAAAGCCACCGAATAAAACTGGTCACCCCCTCATTGTCACATCGAATAATAAAGGCCAGAATAATAACAATAAACCAGTGAAAGGTTGCCTTGCGTGAAAAACAGGGACGAAAGTCCAGTAGTATTGATTGAATAATGCTTACCATGATAACACCTCCTAAGATTCTTATTCGGCTAATCATGGTAGCAACTTTAATCAATTCAGTGGGAATCAGATATTTTTAGCCCCAAAGGTGCTTTTTGGTCAGAGTCTGAGAACTTACTACTGTCAAG
>JASEGY010000868.1 GCA_030019105.1 bacterium
TGAAACTAAAGCGTTTTCTCTATGCGCTTATAGCTGAATTGCTAAAAACTTAAGTATCGAGAAATCAAGCACTTATGGAGAACTTACTGCTGGCCAGTTATTATCATTTCTACTGCCCGGGAAATATCTTTTGCTACAGCGTCAGGCTTAACAGCCTTTTCTTCTTTCAATTCGGTCTCCCCATATCCGGTTAAGACAAGGATTGTTTGACAGCCAACAGCAGCCCCCGCTTCTATATCCAGCATCTTGTCTCCCACCAGGCAGCATTTGCTCAAGTCCAGACCGAGATCATAAGCGGCGGCTTCAAGCATGCCAGGCCATGGTTTGCGGCAAAAACAATCCTTTTTGTATCGGTCAAGGAGGGCTTCAGGATGGTGAGGACAGTAATAGATAGCATCAAGGTACGCGCTCTCTCCGGCCAGCAATTCCTTAAGTCGTTTGTGGACTTCTGCTACTGCTTCCTCGCTGAAGTAACCTCGGGCCACACCGGACTGGTTAGTAACCACAATTACCTTTATCCCTTTCTGATTTAGTTTCCTGATGGCAGAAGCAGCGCCAGGCAGTAAAACAAGCTCATCCGGATTGCCTAAGTAATTGACTTCTTCATTAATGACTCCGTCTCGATCCAGAAATACAGCTTCAGGTTTCATAGCGCGGCCTCCCGCTGCAACCAAACCAATTTTACTATAGCTCTTAAGATAAAGTTTTTGGGGTAATAGGTTGTAAGTTGTAAGTTGTAA
>JASEGY010000869.1 GCA_030019105.1 bacterium
AAGGCGATTCATCACAAATGTGTCTTCCATGCGGAACGAGCAGCCAAGAGTTTGGTGGGCAAGTATCTGAAGGATTGCGAAGAGTCGATCAGGAAATCGATCAAGGAGGATATCCGCCACGTCTTTGGCTCGAAGGAAATCAAAACGTTCACCGAGAGGTACAGTCAGTTTAAGAGGCAAGCGGAGAATTACCCAGCGGTGGCGAAGCCGATCTTTGAGATGCTGGCACGCTATGAATCCTATCACAGTCGAATGTTGACCAATAAAGAGATCCCGACAACCTCCAACACGTGTGAGAGAGCAATAAAGGAATTCGATCTGAAATACCAGAATACGATGGGCTACACATCAATCTATGCCGTGGGGGAGTATGTGGCCGTATGGGTAGTGAGCGAACGGTTGGTGAACGGTACTTCCTGGCGAGTCGGAAAGACAAAAGAGAGTGTCAGGGCCGGCCCGTCTGTTACCTGGGACAGGTGGCTTCTGGCGACTTGAAGGTGTCAAGTAAACTTGCATCCCCGCTGATTTAGGGCCTTCAGCCGTCATTGTTACATATCCCCAGTAGCGATGCAGGATGAGCGACTTTCATCGATTTCTACAAATCGCGAACGGTTTCTTTTATAGTATGTCAGAAGTTTTGAATTTAGTGATTGACATAAGATACTCTATATGATAAAATTCGGGACGGTTCACCTTACTGTGATAGCTTGCGGCAGGTTGCCAGGTTCAAAGT
>JASEGY010000086.1 GCA_030019105.1 bacterium
CCTACCTTGCCAACCTATTGTGTTTCAAAAGCTTCGGCTTAACTTAATGGCAGTGACGCAGAGCGTAGGGACGAGGGGGAATATTACCCCTCGAATCCGCCTTGACCCAAATATTCTTAGCTTTTATGCGTTAAAGATGAGGTGATAAAGATGTCTGTTAAAGAAAAACCAATTACGGGGACGGTTCATAATCTACAATTTTACTGTGAAAACTTGTGGATTGAATATCGAATATCGAATAAAGAATTTAGAATTATGAAGTCTTGTTCCCCTTTTTCCTTCGACATTCATTATTCCTTGTTCGATATTCGATATTTTACTCAGCCGCAAGCTTTCACAGTAAGGTGAACCATCCCCAATTACGGTAAATGGTAATACTTTCAACAATTGGGCAAATGTGATGAATCTCGAAGACAGCAAAATACTTATTCACATCTGCAGTCAGGAAAGAGATGGAAGATAATGCACATTCATCGACATCCGGAGAAATCTCCGCAATCCAGAACTCAAAACTCTAAACTCGAAACTCGAAACCCGAATATGGCCGGGGCTGATCATTGTCACGACGGGCATGGTCACCGGATAGTGGGGCGCAAGAGGCTGGGAGCCGCCATTATCCTGACGGTGGTGGTTATGATCGTTGAGGTCGTGGGCGGGCTCCTGGCTAACAGCCTGGCCCTGCTTTCTGATGCCGGTCATATGTTGACCCATATTTTTGCCCTCGGCATGAGCTTTTTTGCAATCATCCTTGCGGCCAGGCCGGCCACCAAGGAGAAGACCTACGGCTATTTTCGGGCGGAAGTCCTGGCCGCCTTTATCAACGGGATTGTCCTCTTATTTATTACTATTTATATCCTGTATGAAGCCGTCCTCAGGATTATGACCCCGGTGCCGGTAAAGGCGACAGAGATGTTTCTGGTCGCCTTGCTGGGTCTTATCGCCAATGGGGCCAGCGTCATTCTCCTGGGAGGGGTCGGGCATAAGGATATTAATATCAGGAGCGCCTTTCTTCATGTGATTGGGGATACGGCTTCCTCGGTGGCAGTGGTTATTGGGGCTATAGTTATGGCTTACACCGGCAAGAGCATAGTTGACCCTATCCTGAGCGTGCTTATCTCTGTCCTGATCGTCATCTGGGCCTTCAGGCTGTTCCATGAATCAGGCAACATCCTCCTTGAGTCTGCCCCTAAACACCTTGATATTGATGAGGTGTCTGCCTTTATTAAGGAGAAGGTTGAGGGAGTCAATGAGGTGCACGATGTTCATCTTTGGGTGCTTACTTCTTATATGTATGCCATGACCGCCCATATCCTGGTCGATGATATCAAGATCAGCCAGAGCGAAGAGATATTGAGACAAATAAACCAACTGGTGGCTGAGGAGTTCAATATCAGCCATACTAACATCCAGTTTGAATCACCGCAAGTTCAATTGTGAGGACAACTAATCCTGATACACATTTGATTTTGGGGGACGGTTCAAAAATCGTCCATTTTCTTGTGAAACCTTGCGTTCTTTCTGGAGTTTAGGCTTTAGCCTTTCATAACTAATGAAATCCTAAAGAATTAACTCCGGAAAGTTAATGATAATTTTTAGCCGCAAGCTTTCACAGTAAGGTGAACCATCCCGATTTTGGCAATTCGGGTAGAAACCAGGTTTCTTCAAGAAACCTGGTTTCTAAAGGTCCATTATCCTGGCCCGCAGATTCTGAGCCCGAATATGCACCGAACGGGCAACAACGTCCGAAAATGTCTTCCAGGGCTCCTCAGAAGGATTAACTAAGCCTGCCATTCGTTGGTGTAATGGATTTATTTGGGCGCCGGTGTGGGTGGCTTCTTCAACCCTGACGGAGTATTCTGCCGGACCGGCTGCCTCGTTATACATTCGAAGTGATGTGGCGTTCAGGTTTTCATCTATCAAGAGTACTGCCCCGCCGTGAATCGGCTTCGGTTCGATCGTCTCCACTACCCATCCGCCGGTATTATAGACATTTACCCACTTCTGGTATTCTTTAAAACTCATGTCCTCCTGAAACGGTTTATGCGTATGTCCGAAAACAACAGTCACATCAGATGGCATCTCCTGCTGTTCTGATAGAATTTGTTTCCGAAGGGGGCCGTTTGCATATTCCTGCATGCCCTTTTCTGCCTCAAGGGTTAAGATGCGGTCTGTAAATCTTCTTTCTCTCTTTGAAGCCTTATCTACCAGGTAATGAAAAATCCCTTTTAGGATATTGGCTTCCATCCAATCGCCCCATCCAGGCAGGTCATACCTTTCAGCCAGATTATCGGCAAATTCGGAAAGGAGTTTCTTGAAACGTTTCTCATCATGCATGTGCTCATAAATTGTTTCAATACTTGCCCCTACCTCCCCGGAACGTCCCAGGGTGGACCAGAAAAAATCAATCCAGGCAAAGTTTTCAGCCTCCAGGCCATCAATTCCGGCGGGCATTTCATAGCCGAAAAGTCGATTTTTTAATATGCTCATTAACTGATAGATCGACTCGATAAAATGACCGTGATGAAATACAACGCCTCGTTGGCCATCGTCTGTAATGAGGCCTAAGTTAGGATATGCTACCGGGATGACGACATCCGTTAAGTGAGGGAATCTATTAACCAGTTTGGTTAAAAAGTAGGAAGGCACCGGGGCAGGATCGTTTTCTACAAACATCTTTGTCCTGTGCCAGGGAACAGGTAGATCCTCACCCGGCCGGAGCCTTCTGGTAATATAATCTACATATTGTGTCTCGCGGGCAAGTTCCCAGAGATGATGGTCATGATTACCGGGGATGTAGAGAATCTTTTCAAAAAGTTGTCCCTCAGGCGGCATAATGAGTTCCACAAAGCGTTCAAATGCCATGGCCGCCTCATTGGTGGTAGTCAGGGCCAGTTCCAGGATGTCTCCGTTTAGGATCAGCGTTGGCTTCTTCTCGTCATCGTTCTTAGAGATAAGGTGTTCTAAACATTCTACCAATTGCTTCATAACCGGGCTTGGCTGAGCAGGATCAGTCTCTTTCCCGGCTTCTTTCAAATTGGTTAACAGGCTGTCTTCCTCTCCCAGGTGCATATCTGACAGGCAGACATAACGAATATCAGGCATATTATCCTCCTCCTTCATTCTTATCTTCCCGAAAGCTTCAAGCTTTCGGGAAGATATCACCCCGGTGTTATCCGAACTGACCTTTTTGGAACCATGTCCTTATTCGTAAATAACAATCCCGGCCGCAGGAACCGTAATTAACACAGACTTGCCATTCCTCGCCTCAACTGGTATCTCTCCATTTACCTGTCCGTTATCGGTAGAGTAAAGACATTTCAACTTATCCCCAGCTTTATGTAAGGAATCGTCTATGGTTACCCATGCAGTTTTTGGCTGAAAATAGTCTGTATTGATGGCCAGGAGTATCTCTTTGTTATTGAAAATACGGGACCAGGGGACGACTGAGCGCATCTCATTTCCAATCATATTTGGCGCTCCGAAGTTTACTCCATCTCCGGAGATGGGACGTAAGTACTGGCGGCCCCGACGCAGGGCTATTTTCTCCTTCCTGATTTTTAATATCTTTGCCAGCTCCTTGTATGCCGGACTATCTTCATTGAAGAAATGCCGGTTTCTGCTTTCAAATGCCCCAAACTCGCCTCCGAACATGGCTTCCCGCAAGTAGCGGTCATTAGTCCCATGACCATTAAAATACTGTTCAGTTCCATAATAGATACAGGGAATGCCCATGGTCGTCGCATTGAGGGCCAGGACATTCAACAAAACTCTATGGTTTTCCTGAGTTATAACTTCATCGTGGCAAAAACGGGCCTTGTTATTTCCTTTCCGCACCTGGTCATGGTCGTCAAAGGTGGTAACAACCCTGTTTCTGAACCAGACGTGAGAATCCTTTTTAACAAGAAGAGAATTTCGGAACAGGTCAAAGTATTCACCGGGATTGCGAAATCCCTTGACCAGATATTCCAGTTTATCAGGCATATCGTTTATACCCAGGGCTGCATTCAGACCGGTCTCTTCCAGGGTATCAAAGGCCCTTTTTCTTCCTCCGGTAATTTCGCCTATTAAATAAAAGTTTTCTTTCCCTATACTCTGAGCAAATTCATGGATGACGGAAGTGAAGAATCGGGTGGCGCCAAGGTCCATATGCTTGACAGTGTCGACTCGAAATCCGTCAATATCAGCAAAGGCTATCCAGAATTTATAAGCCTCACAAAGGGCCAGGAGGGCAGAGGAAGGCTGGAAATTATCCACTTCTCCCCAGCCAAGATTCACATCTTTCAGACTGCAAAAATCCCCTTCCAGATACTCCGGATAGTAATCCCAGCTATTGATGCGCCCTTTTTGGGTAAAAGTAGATGGTTCCTGGAATTCAGAAGGCCAAACAGCCCCATCCGGCCAGGCGGAGGGAAGATTGACCGGCCCAAACGGTATGTCAGGCACTCCTTTTTCATCCTTAAATCCCTTGACCCGATAAGGGTTCCTATCCCAGCGGGGGTCGATAAACCATTTGCCATCTTCACCTTTTGTCCAATAGCGCTCGGCATCATAATCAAAGACATCTCCGGTATGGTTTAAGATAATATCCAGAATTACATATATACCATGTTCATGGGCGGTTTTTACCATGCTTTGCAAATCCTGGCGGGTTCCGAAATGGGGGTCCACGTCGATAAAGTTTTGGATACCGTAGCCGTGGTAGGTTTCCTCAAAAGACACCTGCTTGAAAATAGGGCTTACCCAGATAGCAGTCACGCCAAGGCGTTTCAAATAGCCGATTTTACTTTTAAGCCCTTTCAGCGTTCCTCCCACAAATTTGCCGCCGGCATTAAACCAGCTTTTTCGATCCACAGCATTTTCCACAGCATTTCCGCTGTCCTCATTTCTGTACAAAGGGGTTTTGCCTCCGGCAACCTTTTTTCCCTTGTTGTTTATGTACCCCTTTTCCTTTCCGTCCGAAAACCTGTCTAACATCAAAAAATAGAGCACCTGATCTTCCCAGGCAGCCGGGGATGAAAAGAAATCTCGATTACACAACTCCTCAAAATTCAATTCAGTCAATCTTTTTTCCACCATTTTGTAGCCTCCTTATTTTTTTGGAATTTCGGCACTCCCTGAGCGCCTTTTCTCGTGCCTCTGTCTCGAAATCGGCTGATTCCGGTAACGCCTTGTGGAGACACAACCTCCCGCAGGTTTGAAACCTGCGGGAGGTTGAACCTGCATCACCTTGAGGCGCTCCTGGTTAAAAAGTCACCACTTCTGCCCAGGAGTATATCCGGCGACAGCTCTCTTCCTCCGACTTTGACATCCAGCCGGTAGGAAGAGACGGCCTCTTCTTGCCTAAGCGCTCCCACTTGGAAAGACCTAACGGGTTGTAAGGCAGGAGAGAACATTTCTTGATCCCATTCTCTTTAAGGAAGTCCGAGATACCGGTTAAGTTTTCCTTCGAGGTGGTAAATCCCGGCACCAGGGGAATGCGGGGTGTCACCTCAATATCCTCTTTCAATAGTTGCCGGAAGTTCTCCAGGATCTTTTGATTATCCCGGCCGGTGTGTTGAAGATGGGTTTTGCGATCGATGATCTTGAGATCATACATAACCAGGTCAAGCCAGGGGAGTATCTCTTCCTTAAAGGCAGGGTACTCAAAGCAGCCGCAGGTCTGAATTGCGGTGTGAATGCCCTCTGATTTGATCCCCCTCAACAGTTCCCCAGCGTAGGCCGGCCAGAGGGTTGGCTCCCCTCCGGACAAGGTTATTCCGCCTCCTGAGGTCTCGTAGAAGGCCCGATCGCGAAGGAGGAGTTCTAAAAGGGCCTCTGTCTCATAATATCTGCCTATCTGTCGGAGGCCCCTGCCGGGGCATACCCCGGTGCATTTCCCGCAACGAGTGCATCTTGAGCGGTCGATTCTTACCTCCGCCCCTTTGAGGATGGCCCCCGCCAGGCCGGCTCGGCCTGCCAGGCCGGCTCGGCCTGCCAGGCCGGCTCGGCCCTCCGGGCAGGCCTTTTCACAATCAAAGCAGCCGATACAATTTTGGGGGTAGAAGCCAATCTCAGGCTTAGGGTCTATTGCCTCCGGGTTCTGGCACCACTGGCAAGAGAGGGGACATCCCTTGAAGAAGACGGTCGTTCTTATCCCCGGCCCGTCCTCGGTAGAGCCCTTTTGCACATCCACGATAAGAGGAAAGCTCTCTGACATTGTGACTTTTTATTAAAGATAATAGACCGGGGCAAATAAGATTTCTGTCTTACCCTGTTGCTTTCTACCCCAATAATCTCTTGTAAGTATAATCCCCCGAAGCGGCTCAAAAGAATTGATGAAACTCATAAAGCTTCGAGAGACCTTCTCCTCCGTCATTTTTGAGAACTTAACCTCGATGGGAACAATATCCCCTTTTATCTGGAAGATAAAGTCCACCTCTGCGCCGGCCTTTGTCCGATAGAAGTTTATCTTACCTGCTCCTTTAGAAAGTTCATTAAGTCTGATAAAAACAGCATTCTCTACTATTGCGCCGGTATCTGAGCGTTTATCAAAGGTATTCATATTCTCCATAAGATTGTTTCTAAAACCCATATCAATAAAGAATATCTTTGGATTTTTGGTTAATTCCTTCTGTCGATTTCTAAAAAATGGTTTTACTTCCTGGCAGATCATAGTCTCTTTCAGGATATTAAGATGCCTCTTGAGTTGTCGATAATCAAGGTTTGAAGCCTGTCCAAGGTTTTGATAAGTCAGAAGATTTCCTGCCTGAGTGGCTAAGTATTGAGAAAGAGAAAAGAGATTAGTATCAGTGGCCAACTCTAAGAGACCCTTTATGTCCTTTAATATATAGTTGTTATAAATATCGGCCAGAATCTTTTGCCGTTCTTTATCTGTTTGAGATAAGACTACCGCCGGATATCCTCCCCAAAGGCAAAACTCTTCATAGCGATTTATCATCTCCTGAGCAAATATATCTTTCCCCCTTTTTTCACAAGTTCGTTTATCCTCAAGTAACCAGGCGCTAATTTCCCTGTTACCCTCTCGATATATTCTTTCAAGTCTTGTCTCCTTTCCTCGTAAAACCTCCCCGAAATTAAAGGGATAAAGATGAAAGGTCAGAATGCGGCCAACCAGAAACTTACCCACCTGAGCCTTTATGTCTAAAGAAGATGAGCCGGTGATAATGATCTTTATTCCCTTTATTGTGTCATAGATCAGCTTTAGTTTCTGGCCGCCATTATCTGCATACTGAAACTCGTCTATCATAAGGTAGGCAACTTTGTCTGAAAGAGGCGGAAAGTATGATTTGACAAAAGCAACCGGATCAGCCTCAAACTGGGCAAGCAGCCTTCTATCCTCAAAGGTTGCTGTCTGTATTAGATCCTTATCAACCCTTAACCCTTTGCATAAATAGTCTCTTAACATCTCTAACACGGTAGTCTTCCCAGCCTGTCTCGGCCCAATTATGGCTATAAATTCTCGTCTTTTCAGGAAGATATTTATCTCTTCGAGCAGGTCTCTTGGCACAAGCATAATATTCCCCTCACTATTTATGCACTAATAACAATTATAGTATAGCTATTTTTGCACAGCAGGTCAAGATAAATTTCGACCTGTGCCAATCAAAATTCACCACGGAGACACGGAGGCATGGAGATATAATCTTGGAGCATCTGTAAGCCTTGCTCATCCCCGAGAGGGAATGTCTCTGGCATTATTAGACTTAAGGTAGCACAGGCGTCCCGCCTGTGTCTGCTACATTCATAGCCGAGACGGCTGTGTTACTTTATAAGAGCTTGAGCTGGAGGTGGTTAGCCAGGAATCCGAATCGGAAGATGTAGTTGAAGTTCCCTTCAAGGGCCACCTCGTTTTCTAAGATCGGCCTTAAGATGTCCCTGCGGCCATCACCACCACCCTTAGGAAGAAGAAAATTCATCAGGGCATCGGCATTCTTGAAGACAACGGTTGCATTTGGTGTGGCCTTCAACTTCTCGGTTGGCTTGAGCTCTTTTGCCTTAAGCCGGTTATCTTTGAATTCCGCCAGGACCCTTACCTCGTTGTCCTTGCTCCTGAACTGGATCAGGCCGTTGAAGCCCTCTATGTTCTTTCGCAGATTGCGGTCAAGGCAGAAGGAGAGGCTCATCAGCTTGAGCAAAATTTCCAGGAACTCCTCAGCCACTTCATCTCTCAGGCATTTCAGGAAGGCCCTTCTTGCGAGATAACGCCAGATTCTTCGGACAGGATATAACAGCCAATCCATTCTATCTCACCTCCTTTCCTGTCTGCAGGTCATACTCGGCCCTGGTAATGATCTCTTTCTGCATGTGTGGGTTTAGATCGGCAAAGTAGGCCGTATAGCCGGAGACCCTGACTAAGAGATTCGGATGCTTCTCGGGATGATCTCTGGCCTCTTCAAGGGTGGCCCGATCGATAAGGTTGAACTGGACCTGGAGTCCACCCATCTTCATATAGGCTTCAATGCCGGCGGCAAACTTAGCCATCATCCGGCTGGGATCCCTGGCCGGCGTATATTTGAGGTTCAGGGCGTGGCTGTTGGCCATCTTTGTTGAATCAAGCCCGGCCACAAACCTTAAGGCCTCAGTCAGCTCCGGGGCCTGTCCTGAAACGGGGGTGATGCCGCTGGGCAGGACATCTCTATTTTTGCGGCCGGAAGGCATGGCGCCGGTAAGCAGTCCCCATCCGGCATGGGTGGTCATTGTCCAGTAGCCGACCACGTATCTGCCTCCTTTAAAGTTCTCTCTTTTCTGGTATTCGGCATGGAGGAAGTCCATGAGATAACCGGTCATGTCTTTGGCGTCTTTGCTGGCTGTGCCAAATTTGTTTCCGGAATGGATTATTTTAAGCCGCAGCTTCTCATGCCCTGCCCAGTCCTTCTCTATGGCTGCAATCAACTCACTGAATGTAATCTCCTTTTTGTCAAAGACAAACTCCTCGATGGCACAGAGGGAGTCTACCACCTCAGCAAGTCCGATGACAAACACCCCCGAGGTGTTGTAAACTGCCCCGCCTTCCAGGACGTCCTTTCCTTTTTCTAAGGTGTTTTGGGTTAGGCTTGAGAGGAGAGGCAGGGGATGAACCTTCAGGTGGGTCTTGCCCAGCATATTGTTTAACTCCACCCCCTGGTCGATCAGGAAGATGAGTTGTTCCTTGAAAGCGGAAAGAAATTCATCAAGACTTGATATCCGGGAAGGAGGGGGTGTTTTTGGCCCAAACTGCTCTTCCCCGGTCAGCCTGTGTCTTCCCTGAAAGAGAGACATTTCTAAAACTGAGGCAAGGTTGAGCGCAATAGCGCCGGGATAGCCAAAGGTTTTACTTCCCCTCTGGGGCTCGACACAGCCGATAATGGAGTAGTCGCGGGCGTCTTCAAGGGAGTAGTCTTGAACCAAAAGGGTTTTGATAACTTCAATATCATTGTGGAAGCAGGGGGTGGCCTTAGTGTTTATGTTTACCTCGCAGAGGCGGTTCAGGTATTCTTTCGGGTTAACCCCCGGGTAATACCTGGCATTGACATTGGGGTCTCTTACCTGGAGCAGTTCTGTTGCTCGGAGTATGATATATGTCAGGTCATTCACGGCGTCCTTGCCGGCCGGGTCTATCCCGCCTAAGGTGACGGCTTGGTTTGAACCACTGCCGCCAAAGAGCTCCTCGGCGGTCTCAGGACTCATCGGCACGTGGTCGGCCAGTTTCAGGAAAAGGCAGCCTATCAGTTCGACCGCCCTGGCTGGAGTAAGCGTGCCTTCTTCGATCCCCTGGCGATACAAGGGATAAAGGACCTGATCAAGTCGCCCCAGACTTAAAGAAATGTTGTTGTTCTCCTGGTGAAGGGCCACGTGACAGGTCCAGATTGCCTGTAAACCTTTACTGAAGGTATTTGACCTTTCTTTCGGCACTCGCTGACAGATACTACTCATCTCGGCAAGCTCTTTCTTGCGGACCGGATCAGTCTCTTTTTCCGCCAGCGAGGTGGCCTCCTGGCTCAGCTTATGGGCATAGGTAATTACCCCTTCTAAGCCCATCTTGGCGGCCTTATAAAAATCCCTCTTTCCGGGATCGGTTTCAGAGGCTTCCTTCTCCTGTGCCCTCTTGATTATGGAAGTCATTCCTTCTTTAACCACTGCCTCATAGTCAGCGACGGTGTGGGAGATGCAATGGGCCTTGGTAGCCAGGAAGAAAACCAGTCGCTCCATGATCCTCTGGCAGAAGGGGTTGTCGTAGTCTTTTCGGCAGACCTCCATGACCGTCCGGTCCATCCAGTAGGGAAATATCTCCAGGTTCAAGGCATCGATTGCCTCCTGACTGATGGTGTAAGGGTTTTTCTTGCGGGAGGAGAGTGTCTCCAGTTCAGGCCACAATGACTGGGCAAAAAACTGGGGATAGATGGGGACTCCTTTAATCTTAGTCGTGGTGGTCCCGGCCAGGAGGTCATCCTCATGGATTATTGGACTCTTGTTTTCAAGGACATATTTAAGCCTCTTGCCGGCCCGAAGCTCTGATGAGTCGGATGGATTATCCATCTGTTGCATATACCTGGTCATCAGCCGGGGGAGTTCAACACATACCTCCGGTTGGGTATTGAAGTGAATCTCCCGCAGCCGCTTCAGCCGGGGCAAGCCCTCCAGGGTAATATCTTTCAAGCTTACATCATCAACGGTAACCTTACTCATTTTTTTCTCCTCCCTTCTGACAGGGCAAATTGTGATTGTTACTCTTAGCGCGGCGAAGCCGCAACCAACCTTAAGTGCCTTAAGTGCCTAAAGTTTT
>JASEGY010000870.1 GCA_030019105.1 bacterium
ACTATAGCGCTAAAGAAACCAGGTTTCTTGAAGAAACCTGGTTTCTGGAGGATCGGAATGGCCGAAACGATGATCAAGGCCAAAGTGGCGAAAGACGCAACAACCCTGAACATTGAACCAGGAACCTGTGAACGGTTACGTAAAGGTGAACCGGGAGATTACCTTGCAACCCGCAACCCCTAATCCGCAATCCGAAATCGAAAGGCCCGAAGGTGAACCGGGAGATTACCTTGCAATCCACCGCCCCTAATCCGCAATCCGAAATCCGCAATCCGAAATCGAAAGGCCCGCCAGGCCGGCTCGGCCCCGCCCATATTAATATCGAAGTGACCAATGATTGTAATCTTCGCTGTATAATGTGTCCGGGGAGGAGAATGCCCCGGCCGATAGGTTACATGGGGATGGCCCTCTACCGAAAGATATGTGATGAGGCTGTCAGGATCGGAACTAAATCCTTCCTTCTTTATCTCTCAGGCGAACCCCTCCTTCATCCCGAACTGCCTGAAATGGTCAAATATGCCAAAGAGGCCGAAATCGGCTTTGTTGGCCTTTCCACTAATGCCACCCTCTTAACCGGGGAAAAAGCCCGTCAGCTGCTTGAATCAAAAATTGACCGGATGACCATCTCCTTAGACGGGGTAAATAAGGCAACCTACGAATCCCTGAGAATCGGGGCTCCCCACTATCACAAAAATAACCGCAACCACGCCGGCTCCCACCACCAATTCACGAT
>JASEGY010000871.1 GCA_030019105.1 bacterium
CCGCAATCTGCAATCCAAAATTGGTTTGGTTGCGGCCAGAGGCCGCGCTAAGGGTTTCACAAATTACCTTATTTCAATCCCAATACTATTTTTAACCCTTTTCATTCACGAAAATATTGTCGTTAACGGTGCGACACCAATAAAAGGATTCATTTACTTTGTATTGCTGGCATTATTAGTATTTTCTCACCCTTTTACTCTTCTGGTTTATATGGGGTTTGCTCTAATCATCAGTTTACTCAATTTTCGGGCACTGAGAACAAGAAGGTTTTTCGGGGTTGCTGTCCCACTTATGGTGATGGCTTTGTTTGTAGGGTGGTATCTGAAAAATTTTGGTGTGCCGGCCCAGGTAAATCCAGAAGCGCTCAAAATTTCTTGGTGGCCTAAAACATCAGTAATTAAGTACTTGCTTCTTCCATTTACAGGAATGCAGGTGACTGAAGGGTATGATTTTTCATTCGTGGTTTTGTGGGGAAGTTGTGCACTCCTTATGATTGTTATCGCTTTGTCTAAAAGGAATATATTTTCATTCCGGGCCCAGCATATTGTGTTATTTGAGCTTGCGCTAGCAGGATATTTGTTTCTCCCTTTTTGGGTAGGAGACTACTCATATTTTAATCTGCGGATTTCAATTATTTGCTACTTCCTGTTGGGAATTATCCTGAAAAATTTTCATGTTAATACAGACCTCGTGCTTTGCCCTCGCCAAATCGACAATAAGCCTTTTGGCC
>JASEGY010000872.1 GCA_030019105.1 bacterium
ACAAGTTGCCCGGAAGAAATCACAGGAAAAACGATGAAAATGAACCGTCCCGAAATACGCTGTTGAGCTCGTCAGGGAATTCTTGACAAATGTAGGAGTACAACCATGAACAACATTTTAAGCTACAAAGGCTATGCGGGAAGCGTAAACTTCGATGCCGATGACAGGATTTTTCATGGCCGCGTCTTAGGTATTACAGACGTAATTGGGTTTGAAGGCACGTCCGTTAATGAACTTGAAAGAGACTTCACCGAAGCTGTAACTGATTATTTGGAAACCTGTCGAGAGATTGGCAAAGAGCCTGAGAAACCTTTCTCAGGGCGACTTGCTGTACGCCTTCCATCCGAGATCCATTGTGCCATTACACCTTAAGTTTTACTGCCGGCGATAACCACAAACCCACCTTGACCGTATCCTTCCCTGACCGGTTCTATTTCCTTCAGGTTCTCCGGCAAAGAAAAAATGGTCTGGATAGTTGTGACTTCCTTGAAATCGTTTTCCTTCAGCAACGATATAACCTCCTGAGCCGAATAAAGCCTGGCTACTTTGTAAAATACACTATTCTTATTCTGATAGACCTGGCCGAGAAAGCTATCTTTGTCTACTATGCCGGCGATAAGTTTACCACCCGGTTTAAGCACCCGCCTGGACTCGGCCAATACCGCCTGAGGGTTATCTACGAAACACAGGATAACAATCAAGAGCAGGTAATCAAATTCAGCCTCCTTG
>JASEGY010000873.1 GCA_030019105.1 bacterium
AGGATAGCCAACCCCAAAATCTTTTTCTTAACCACTATAGATCCCTGGCATCCATCCCTCCATTTCAAAAAGGTTGGTAAGCTATGGTCAGTCCGAGCTGATATTAGTCACAGGGCACTTGCCGTAGAGGATGGTGAAGACTTTATTTGGAGTTGGATCGGCACTCACGACGAATATGAGCGAATGATCAGATATCTGGGCTAACCAACGGGATGCAGCGGACGGGCTTACCGCCGTCTGTTGACCCGGCTCATCTCCGCGAGACGGGCGACACGGCCTGAGAGGAGGAGATATGAGGAAGAAGGATAGCCATACAGGAGGATCAGACGAGCGCGACACCATGCGGCCTGAATACGACTTCTCCGGGGCGGTGCGTGGTGTCACCGCAGCACGCTATGCAGAAGGCTCAAACGTGATCATGGTCGGACACGACGTTCTCGACGTATTCCCGGATAGTGCATCAGTAAATGAGGCGCTCAGAGCCTTGGCGCCGGTCATTCGGCATAGGAGTGAACCCAGGATGAGGCCTGAGAGCGTCTAACCTGGCACTGAAGATGATGGGCTTACTCGCCGTCTCTTCGCCGGCAAAGGTGGTCTCCGCAGTTTAAAAAGAAACGAGAATTAATCTGATTTCGAGAGAAACAGACATACTTTATGAAATTGATGAAGCCCTCTATCGTGGATTTCGACACCCCTTTGGGAAAAATCTCGATTTTCTAAGTGCCGATA
>JASEGY010000874.1 GCA_030019105.1 bacterium
ATCCGCAATCGTAACATTCTCGCGGACAACGCAAATGTTGCGGGGTAATATTATATCTTCCTATCCACCAATCCATTAGCAAACTTATAGGATGCACTAACCAATCAAGAAGGGTATTTCCTATTTTTTCCGCTTGTTCAACCTTAATGTTTTCTTTAAACTCCGTAAGGGCTCCATTCTCAATATACTTCTTTATATAAGGGCCAAGATTATATATAACTCTTAAATTGCTCGCAATTAACGTATCAAAAATTACAGCAGCTAAAGGGATGATCCAGATAAAATAGGACAAAGGAACTGATAAAGACTCACTGTCTTTAGTAACTCTATAAAAAAATGATATTATTACTCCCAGAGAAATAACTTTGATCCAGACCAACTGCGTGTGTTCTCTAATGCGAAGGTGTATTTCATCCCTAAGTGATTTAAAATAATCAAGCCATACAGTAATTTCTTGGTTCTTATTCATTAGAATTCTATAGCTAACCAAATACAATCTGTATCAGCCCAATATTGGTGCCAAGGATAAATAGAATCTTCATTGTAGAACGGTTCATGTGTATAGCCAGGACTCATAAAAATATCTTGGTAAATCGAATTGGGATCATTTTCATGAAATTTCTGCATTCTTCCAATACCAAAAATTTGAGTATGAAGTTCTCTAAAATTATCCTCTTTATACTATTACCCCGCAACATTTGCGTTGTCCGCGAGAATGTTACGATTGC
>JASEGY010000875.1 GCA_030019105.1 bacterium
ACCCTGAACTTTGAACCCTTTGGCTCTTACCCTTAGATTTGAAGAGGATACGATAAAACCATCTTATTATTGAGACTGGAGGGAAATTGTTCCCTTCAGAACATATCTAATATCTTAGAGACATTAGGGTGTCGTCCTTGTTCAGTAGGGTATATTAGTGAACGTCTCAAGGAGTATGCTCAAAAGTTATCCAATACCCTTGAGACTGACTCTATAAAATTCGTCCTCTTTCTGAGTGACGAGTTATTTTCTGGCTCCCAACCAATATTGATCACCATTGAGCCTCAAAGTGCGGCTATTTTAAGAATTGAATTGGCCAAAGACCGCACTGCTGATACCTGGAAATCCCATTGGAACGTTCTGGAAGAGAATCAGTTCTATACCCTCGGGCTGGTAAGTGACCGGGGTAAGGGTCTGGTTGAGGGATTCAAGGAGGCCTTCCCTGACAGGCCTTATTACCCAGACCTGTTTCATGAGATTAGAGACCTGGCCAAAGCTATCCTGGTTGACCTGGAAAAAGCAGCCTACAAAGCTATTGGCTATGAGGATGAGTGTTACAGAGTCTTAGATTCAGCTCGCTCTGACCGTGTCCTCAATAAACGCATAGAGACTTATGAAGAGGCTGTCGAAGCCACCAACCAGGCCATCCAACTGTATGAAGACTACTTATATCTGTATCCTCTTCAAATCTAAGGGTAAGAGCCAAAGGGTTCAAAGTTCAGGGTTCA
>JASEGY010000876.1 GCA_030019105.1 bacterium
TCCGCAATCGTAACATTCTCGCGGACAACGCAAATGTTGCGGGGTAATAGTATAATGTGTCCACATTCGGATGACCTTTTTGCATCTTGTAAACTGGTGTCTGGTTGTCTGGTAGTCTGGTGATAGTGCTCATACCAAACCCTCCTTCCTTACATTCCGCATTCCGCAATCTTCCGATATAACTTGGCCTTAATATCCAGGCATTCAAACATCCTTCTCATTTCCCCGATCAGGACCTCTGCCTTGCCTAAGAGGAGAAATCCTCCCTTTTTCAGGCCCTCGTGGAAGCCCGTCAGCATCCGACTCTGTAAAGTAGAGATAAAATAGATAATCACATTGCGGCAGATCACTAAATCAAGATCCTGATAGGGCGGATCGCCGGCGAGATTATGCACTTTAAAGGTAACTAATTGTCTCACCTCCGGCTTGACGCTAAAAGAATTGTTCTCCTGAACAAAGTAATTCTTAAGCAATGCCGGCTGGATACCCTCTACCTGTTTTAAGGTAAAGGCACCTTCTTCGGCACGGTTTAACGCCTTGATGTCAATATCAGTGGCAATGATATTCACCTTCCACGAATCAATTTTTGGGCCGAGCATCTCAAGCAGAAGTATAGCCACAGAGTAAGGCTCTTCACCAGTAGCACAGGCAGCACTCCAGATTTGAAGAGTCCTATACTATTACCCCGCAACATTTGCGTTGTCCGCGAGAATGTTACGATTGCGG
>JASEGY010000877.1 GCA_030019105.1 bacterium
TGAAATCCTGCAAAGGTGACGTGATCCATGACTTTAGTCAATGTTGTTAATCACGGCTATATTGAGCTAAAATGCCTTTTAGAATTTGCCCAATATTTTTCTGAACCTGTATTAGATCATGTCTTTCTCCAATAATAATAATAGATCTTTTTGAGCCTGGGATAATATAACTCTCTCCAACCTCTCCCTGATCTTTCGGAATGTTAATGTAAGAAAGATTAACAGCCCTTTCTATACTCTGAGCAGTTTCTTCTTTTTTTGTGGAAGACTCTTCTTGAGCTAGGATGGCCACCTTAGGCTTAAGACTCAGTATTCTGGCCGTTTCATACCAGTCAACCTCCATTCGAAAGACAGAATCCAATATGGTAACAACAAAGTCAATAGGCACAAAAACTATTCCTTCCACCAAATGAGGCGATGGGTTAACCTTGTAAGTCTTTGTACTACTTCTTGCCTCGGGTTGATCAACACTCAGACTGAGAATTTCTTCCCCATCTTTGATGATAACTTTTTTTTGTATTGAATCCCACCAGACTGAAAGATCTATGGCCTTAGCCAGTTCACTTATCGAAACAAAATAAATTTCATCTTTTACCATACTCCGAACTTTTGCTTGAGAATGATTAATATTGTTAATAACTGTAATAGTCTCAGCCCCTGCTTTGTTTATAGGAAGAGCAAAAATTAAAAAAACTGTGGCTAATATAGTGCGTAGACTTGAGCTTA
>JASEGY010000878.1 GCA_030019105.1 bacterium
AATTCAGGATTATTATCAAGGTTGAGGCTAATCTGTCGTTCATTGTGCCGTTTCAGATCAATACTATCAGCTATCTTAGCTAATTCTTCCAGATCAAGTCTTCTGGGCTGGCTAAACCTAACATCTTCTTTTTCTGTCCTGATACGAGCTACGGCATTACGTGAAATGGAGGTTTCAAGCTGTTTAGCTGCCTCATCGGCAATTTGCTGATCGGTCCAGTCAGGATATTTGCGTAAGAGCTTCTTAATAGTTTTGCGTATTTCACCGATATATTTCCAGGGGGCCTTTGGCCCACGATCATCTTTAAACAGGGCCTCTATACCTAAAAGCCTTTTAGTTCGAAGGAGTTTAAAAACCGTATTGCGGTGAACCCCACAGATTTTACCAGCAATCTTTTGATTACAGTAGCCCAGTTCAACAAGCTGGACAACAGCAAGCCTTATTTCGTTGATTTTATTCAGATCGAAGCTAACAATAGGACGATAATCAAAATAGACAGTTTTGGTGATCTTGCCGTGGGTGTCCTGTTGTGTCCATATAGATAATTTTCCTATTTTTTCTGTTTTGATAACCATTATCCTAAAAGTATAATGGTCCAGTTTTCTTTTGTCAAGAACTTTTTTAAAAATTATTATGTAATAATATCAAGCACTTACAACTTTCAAAATATTGCAATGCACACGAAATTATGAGAAATCTTCCTTTAATGATTTCAACGGGTTAT
>JASEGY010000879.1 GCA_030019105.1 bacterium
CCTGATTTTTGAAGAGAAACTGTTAACTACTTTTTGGCTTTTTTGAAGGGTGCCTCAAAATTTATAAAATAGGCGCAAACAAACCATTGTCGCAATCCCTTTATTCATCAGGTCTACTTTCCTACCTCCAGATACCAACAACGCCTCTGATAGAGGGGTTATTGCGGTCGCAATCCCTTTATTCATCAGGTCTACTTTCCTACGGAAGACAGAATTGGCGCAGTATGAGCGCAGTATGATGTCGCAATCCCTTTATTCATCAGGTCTACTTTCCTACGGGGAAGATTGTTTCTGTACCTGATCTTCTTCAGAAGATGTCGCAATCCCTTTATTCATCAGGTCTACTTTCCTACCCCAAAGGGGCGTGAGGGCGGGCAAAGTTTTAAGGAGTCGCAATCCCTTTATTCATCAGGTCTACTTTCCTACGAAAAAATAAAAAGGGGGGTGATGAAATGGATAAAATGTCGCAATCCCTTTATTCATCAGGTCTACTTTCCTACCAGTGTTGCCGTCACTGGTGCCGGTGTCGTCCCCAATAAGTCGCAATCCCTTTATTCATCAGGTCTACTTTCCTACAATGACAACATTTTGTAAGTACCACCAATAAGAGAAAGGGTCGCAATCCCTTTATTCATCAGGTCTACTTTCCTACCGTCCCCATTTCAACCCCAATAACCTTAGCGCGGCCTCTGGCCGCAACCAAACCAATTTTGGATTGCAGATT
>JASEGY010000087.1 GCA_030019105.1 bacterium
CGCAATCTGCAATCCAAAATTGGTTTGGTTGCGGCCAGAGGCCGCGCTAAGATTTCCGTTGCGGATATTGCGGGGTTATGGAAACCGAATCCGGCGGTCAATTAGAGATTGACCATTTTCGCCCTCGGTCGCACGGTGGCAAGGACACTCTGGATAACTTGGTCTACGCCTGCCCGACTTGTAACCGCTTCAAGGGAGATTACTGGCCCGTATTTGATGCAGGTCCAGACCTGAGACTGCTTCATCCGCAACAGGATGATCTGTCCTCACATATCGGATCACTCCCCGATGGCCGGCTGATTGGTTTGACAAAACGCGGTTGGTTTCACATCCAACGCCTGCGACTGAACCGCGCACAACTGGTTGATCTCCGGCTTCAGCGGGCCGAGGAGCAACGCTTGCGCCAAACTCTGGAGCACAATCAGCGAGCGAATACCCGGCTACGGGAGTACGTGCGCGAATTGGAGGAGGAGACTGAACGTCTGTTGCAGATCATCGCAGAGTTGACACACGAATAAGTTGTTAAGACCGGTATCGTCGTGCCGGGCCAATAATAATTAAGAGGAGGGCTGTAATGAATTTCTTGTCACGTGTAGTATTATTACCCGCAGGTCTGATCCTGATGCTGGGGAGTTTGGTCCTGGCCGAAACTAAAGAGGGGGGAGGAGACAGTAATTCTGCTCAATCAGCTTCGAGTATCACTGAAATCCGCAATTCTGAATCCGCAATCCCCAATCCCCAATCTGCAATCCGCAATCCGCAATCCGAAATCCGCAATCGAAAGTATGCCCCTGGCCAGGTATTGGTTAAATTCAAGGCCGGGACATTAACCGGGCTTCAGAAGGCTGCTCACCGCAAAATGGGCAGCCAGCCAATCAAATCTTTTTCTATAATTCCGGTCCAACAGGTAGACATCCCTGACAGCATGACCGTGGAAGAGGCCGTAAAAAAGTATAGCCAGGCCCCTGAGGTGGAATATGCCGAGCCTAACTATTATCGTTCTTATTTTAAAACCATCCCTGATGATCCCCGTTTTGACCGGCTCTGGGGTATGGACAATCCCTCGGATGCTGACATCGACGCGGTTGAGGCCTGGGATATTGAGACCGGAAAGAGTGAAGTAATAGTCGCCTTAATTGACAGCGGTGTGGATCTAAATCATGAAGACCTGGCCGACAATATCTGGACTAATTCGAATGATATCCCCGATAATGGGATAGACGACGACCACAACGGTTATATTGACGATGTCAATGGCTGGAACTTTGCGGCCAGGAATAATGATCCGACTAACAGCGACTATTATCCCTGGAATTCTCATGGAACAGCCATGGCCGGCTCAATTGCGGCCAGGGGGAATAATGGAATCGGCATCACTGGAGTAAGCTGGCGGGCCAAAATTATGCCATTAGCTATGAACACCTGGGGGCCGACGGTGGCTGATGAAGTGGAGGCGATTGATTATGCCGTCCGGCATGGGGCTAAAGTAATTAACGCCAGCTTCGGGGGCAATTTTTTTTCCCGGACAGAAAAAGAGGCCATTTCACGGGCCAATGAGGCCGGGGTGTTAATGGTCGCTTCAGCCGGCAACGATGGTGGGGATAATGATCTTATCCCCATGTATCCAGCCAGCTACGACCTGCCCAATATTATTGCTGTTGCCGCTACAGGGCGGCACGACTATCTGACCTCCTTTTCTAACTATGGGGACTTCTCAGTGCATCTGGCTGCCCCGGGTGAACACATCTACACCACTATTCCTGAAAATGGCTACCAGTACATCGCGGGCACTTCACCGGCCGCGGCTTACGTTTCCGGGGCAGCCGCCCTGATCTGGGCGCATGGGCCTGATTTGTCTCATTTAGAAGTCAAGGCCAGGCTGATGGAGTCGGTCGATCTTCTGCCTCAACTGGCTGATAAGACAGTAAGCGGCGGCAGGATTAATCTGGCCCGCGCCCTCGGCGCTGTCTTCCCTAATCCTCCTACTAACCTTTTGGTCACTTCCACTGACCAGGAAATCACCCTCACCTGGACTGACCCAATTACTAATGAGAACGGAAGCCCGCTCAGTGATCTAAGCACTGTCCAGGTTTATGACAATGATTCTTTAACAGCTACCATCCCGGCGGAAGTAAAGACCTGGCTTGATCCTGCGCCTGCTCCCCGACCACATGTATATCACCTTCGGGCGGTCAATAGCAGTGGCTATGAAAGCCGGCTCAGCACAAAGAGCGAGCGGATAACTACGGCCCCTTCTATCTTTTTTGATTTTGAAGATGACGGTGGTGGATTCAAGCCCAATGACAGTTGGGCCTGGCGATGGGGACAGGTGAAAAGCGGACCCAGGACAGCCCACTCCGGCGAAAATGCCTGGGGTGTTAATTTAGTCCTGGAATTTTATCAAAACGGCAGTTCAGGATATTTAGATTCACCCCTTCTGACACTGCCTCCTGACGCCTATCTTTCCTTCTATCACTATTTTGAAACCATCACCGGTCAGGCGGCCGGATGTAATGTTCAGATATCCACTGACGGAGGGAAAGAATTTTCCTTGCTTGAACCCGAAGGAGACTACCCCACAGACGAGATATCCGCCCTTGATTATGATCCCGGTTTTAGCGGCCAAAGCGGGACTTACCTGCCGGTGGTTTTTGATCTGAGTGAATATGCCCGGCAAGAAGTAATCATCAGGTTTGAATACGGCCTCGGATTTGAATTTCCCTACTGGTGGTGGTGGGGAGAAAAACCTCAATGGGAGGAACAGAGTTTCAGGTGGTATATCGATGATGTGGCCATTACGGCTCAATCATTGCCGCCCACTGTGAGCAGCATTCACCCCTCCTTTGGAGAGCCGACAGCCGAAACGCCGGTCACCATTTCCGGCAGCGGATTTAACACAGGGACGCTGGTTGTCCTGCGGGGTGAAGACGGAACGGAAATAAAGGGGACAGGCCTCACCGTAGTTGATTCAGGCACTATTACGACTAACTTTGATCTGACCGGAGCAGAAGAAGGCGCCTATGAGATAGTGGTGACCAACCCTGACGGTCTGTCTGCCTCCTTGCCGGCCGGTTTTACCATCAACCCGCCTCTGGCCGTAACCGCCATCTATCCTTCCTCAGGTCTTAACAGCGGCTCACTAAATTTGACGGCCCTCTTTGGCTCTCAATTTATGGACGGGACCGGCCTGAAATTGACCTTTCCCGGCGAGGACGATATTGAGGGCGTGGAAATAGAAATAGTAAGTTCCAATCAAATCAAGGGAGACTTTGACCTGACCGGGGCCCGGACCGGGTTGTGGGATGTGGTGGTCACTAATCCAAACGGTCAATCGGCCACACTTAAAACCGGCTTCCTGGTCAATACCCGGGTCTCTACCCCTTATGATTGGGAGATGACAGACATTGGCCAGGGAAAAAAATCCGGGGCAATGGTCGCCGTGGTCGTGGGGGACGCTGATAATGATGGCCTTTCGGAAATATATGGAGCGAATAGTGACGGCTATCTTTATCAGAATAAAGACGGTGAGTGGGTAGAAGTTGTTTTGCTGGAAAAATGGGATAGCAGGGAGCCGATGAAGGGAATAGCCATTGGAGACGCAGACAATGACGGCGAAGCCGAGCTTTACGGGGTAGGCCGGCAGCAGCTCTACCGGTTTAAATGGAATGGAAGAAGATGGAAGAGAACCGCTATCAGGCCGGTAAGCAGCTACACCGGCGACATCGCGATAGGTGATGGAAATAACGATGGCCGATGTGAGATATATCTTGCCGGCAGCAAAAATATCTACTCTCTCCGCTGGACCGGCTCTGACTGGGAGCGTTCCACCGTAGGCGCTGCGGCTGACTACATGGGGGCGGTGGCCATTGGTGACGGTGATAATGATGGATTCTTAGATGTCTACGGGGCCAGCAATGACCATCATGTCTATCAGTTCCAGTGGACTGGTTCTGATTGGGATAAGACTGACCTGGGCAGCGGTTCAGGTCCCATGTTGGATGTGGCCGTGGGAGATGGTGATAATGACGGTTTCTTTGAGGTCTATGGGGCCTGTCAGGATGGCCACCTCTATCAATTTAGCTCCGCCAGGCCGGCTCGGCCCGCCAGGCCGGCTCGGCCCACCGGCGATCCCAAAGACCTGGCCAACGTGGGAAGCCCGCTGCGATCAGTAACCATTGGGGACGGAGACAATGACGGTAAGATGGAGATTTATGTCGCCGCCGAGGACGGCCATCTTTACCGGATCGAAGGTAACGGGACGATAATAGGCCTGGGCAAAGGTTCGGACTACATGCTGGCCGTAACAACCGGTGATGGGGATAACGATGGATATATCGAGGTCTACACAGGCAGCAGCGATTCTCACCTCTATCAATTTGCGGTTACTTCCACCCCGCGAATTTCAGGCATCAACCCTGATTTTGGTAGCGGCATATCGGAGGTTACTCTTTCTGGTGTCCGGTTTGGCGACGGGGCTGAGGTTAAACTGGTCATGGGCGAAACAGAGATTATGGGCAGTGACATCACTGTGGCTGATTCAGTTACTGGAACTGTGAGAGAGTTAGCCTTTATGGTTGACGGCGTAGAAAATTTAGACGTCGCTTACCTGGATGTGAGCTATAGTGAAGGGATCACGATTATTAAGATCACGGCTGGAGACCTGACCGAAGGCGCCACTCCGCAAGTCAACATCGAAGGAGGCCGGGTGAGAATGATCCTGAACATCCTTGGCCTGGCCGGGGTAAGTGGTTCAGGTTCTATTTTCAAGGTGACCTTTGTGGGAGACGGAGAATTCTCCATAGATGAGGTGGCTTTAGGCAGCACTGATGCTACAAATATTTCGGCAGATGTGACCCAGGTGATTACTCCTGTGGCTACCCTGACCGCGGCTACCCTGACCGTAAGTTTTGATCTGACTGAAGCGGAACAAGGTCTTTGGGATGTAGTCATCACCAATCCTAATGGCCAGAGTAACACCCTCACTAAGGGTTTCTTTGTCAATCCTGTGCCTGCCCTGACCACCTTTTATCCTCCTTCCGGCCTTAATACCGGAGAGGTGGACATATTTTTCTTTGGTAAGTACTTATCTCCTGATCTGGAGATTAAATTAAGCCGGGCCGGACAGCCGGAGATAGAGGCGACCGAATTAAAGCTGATTTCATCCGGCCAACTGAAAGCCGGCTTTGATCTGACCGATGCTGCACCCGGCCCCTATCAAGTAATAGTTACTACTTTAGAGGGTGATTCCGTTGGCTTGCCTGAACTCTTTCTGGTTAATAGAAAGCAAACTCAGGCCTATAGCTGGCAAACAAACAACATTGGCCAGGTAAAACCAGAGTTGCTTACTATGCTGACGGCTGGTGACGGCAACAACGACGGAGAGATTGAGCTTTACAGTTCCGGCCTTGACGGTATCCAGCAGTTCAAATGGACCACTTCCGGCTGGGATAAAGATTATGTCGGCGGTTGGGGCACTTTCTTTGTAGGGGTTGGTGATGCGGATAATGACGGAAAAGCGGAACTTTACGGCACGGGTTTCCATGGCATCTACCAGTTTAAATGGACCGGTAAAGAGTGGAAAGGGGCCAGTCTTGGCCTTGAGACGGATATCCTTATCATTGGTTTTCTCATTGGGGATGCCGACAATGACGGGATGAAAGAAATCTATGCTGCTGATGAGAGCGGCTGCATCTATCAGATTCGCCGGAGCGGTCCGGCCTGGGAAAGGCTTAAAATAGGTTCTATTGGGGGAATGCCCATCGGCGGGGCCATCGCTGATGGGGACAATGATGGCTCCCTGGAACTCTACGTCTCCAGCGTCGAAGGTGAAGGTATCTATCAATTTCGCTGGACCGGTTCTGAGTGGGAGAGAAATGAAGTGGGCTCCAATGAAGGGATGATGGGCGGCCTGGCTGTTGGTGATGGAGATAACGACGGACAGTCCGAGGTCTATGCCGTAAACGAAGATGGCTTTATCTACCGGTTTCAATGGAAGGATTCTGAGTGGGAAAAAAGCAAGGTCATCAAGATAGGGAAAAATGTCCAACCCTTTATGGTGATAGGTGATGGGGATAATGACGGAGATATGGAATTATACGTCAGTGATGAAAAAGGGGCTTATCAGATTCAATGGACCGGTTCAACCTGGCAAAAATCCTTCATCTGCGCTCTATCCTCGGATTTAGAGAAAGAATCCGGCCAGTATCCCCCCCCTATTGTTTTCCTTGAGCATAAAAAAGAAACAAAATCCGAAACCCTGAAATCCAAACTCCAGGCCAGATTTGGATATGAGAATGAAATGCCCGGCTGGATACTGGCCTTAACTGATGGAGATAATGACGGCTCCCTGGAGTTGTACGGAACTTTGCCTGATATTGGTGGTACCTATCAGGTCAAACAAACTACCGGCCCGGAGTTATCTGCGGTTACCCCTTCTCAGGGTGCGGACACTGGCCCCATTACTGTAACCATTTCCGGAGTCAGACTCGATGATAAAGATGGAGGCATGACTGTCTATCTGGCCAATGATAAAAAGGATATGCTGTCAGGCCGTGCGGTGAACTTAGCTGACTCAACTACCCTGACCGTCACCTTTGACCTGGCGGGGGCATCATTAGGCGATTGGGAGGTAGTGGTTACCAACCCGGACGGTCAATCTGATACTCTGGAAGCCGGCTTTGCAATTATTGCCCCCCAACCGAGCTTGATTTCTATTAACCCTGACCAAATAATGGCGGCTTCCCTGCCCATTGACATGGAGATTATCGGGGCGAATTTCAGGAACAGCGCTGAAGTGAAATTAGATGCCGCCAGCTTCTTTGAAGACGGGGAGTCAGGGAACTCGAAATGGGATATCTCCGGTTTCGTCCTGACTACCGAAGAGGCCCATAGTGGGAATTACAGCTTTTCGGCCGGGAGTAAAAAGGACTCTCCTTACCTGATGGAAACCATTGATCCGATCCTTATCTCGCCCGGGAAATCCACCCTTTCTTTATGGTTTTATTCTACGGAGGGATGTTGGAAAGATGATTGGGGATATAATTATTGTGGTTTCCCTAATGCTTACATAGAGATTTCATTAGACGGAAGGAAGTGGAAATGGTTTGATAGTTTTAGTAGTTATGAATCATCCTGGGTAAAAAGAGAGTTTGATTTAAGTAAGTATGAGGGTGAGGAAGTATACCTGAGAATTATCTGCGAAACACATAGAACAGGAGATGTCCCGGTATTTTATGTGGACGACATCGTTGTCGGCCCGGTGATTGACCTGGCCGAGGTTGCTTTCCAGGGAGAAGGCCTCATTACGGCGACCATTCCGGCCGGGACCATGCCGGATACCTACAATGTAACCGTCATCAACCCCGGCGGCCGGAAGGCCACCCTGTCCAATGCCCTGAAGATAGAGCGGGGACCAATCCGGGTCGTCTATGTTGATATTAACAACATTAGCGGGGAAGAGGATGGCAGTCAGGATTTCCCCTACACCAGTATCCAGGCAGCTATCGATGTGGCTTTCAGTGGCGATACGGTCTCGGTAGCCCCCGGAGAATATGTGGAGAATCTGGTTATCGAAGGCAAGGATATTGCCATTATTGGCTCTTCGCCTTGGGAGACCTCCATTGAAGGGGCCGGAGGGAATGAAGGAGACTTTGATGTGCCGGTAAGCTTTGGTGAAGATTATCCTCCCCCAAAATATATCTTCCCCAATGAGAATAAAGCCACCGTCACCTTCAAGAAGGTAAAGGCCGGACGAATAGAAGGATTTGCCATCATTGGAGTCGCCGGGGGGGAAGGAGTCCCCCCGTATATTTCCGTTGGGTCTGAAGAGGGAATTATTATGCCTGTGCCTATTCCTTGGAGTGGAGCGCCCGCCATTCGATGTGAAGCGGCCAATCTCGTTATTACCGGGAATGTTATCGCCGCAGGTGAGACGGGCATCTTGCTTAGCGAAGGATCATCCGCTGTTATCAGTCACAATATCATTATTGATAATACGGGATCAGGCATCCAGGTTGAACCGGGCCCGACTTCTATTGTTAATAACACCATCGTCGGCAATGGGACAGGTATTTCGATGACCTTCCCCGGCACGGAAATTCCGACTTCTTTACCAATAGCCGTCAATAATATCATTGTAGGAAACGACATCGGCATAACTAATTATGGTTTTTCACCTCTGCTGCTCACCTACAACAATGTCTGGGGTAATCCCAAAGAGGATTACGTGGACTGCTCCCCTGGCGATGAAGACATCTCGGTTGATCCCCTCTTTGTCGATCCTGAAGAGGGAGACTATCACCTCCGGGTGAATTCTCCCTGCCTTGACGCCGGGGATCCGGATTATGACTATTCTCTGGAGCCGAAACCTAACGGCGGCCGAATTAATTTAGGGGCCTACGGTAATACCCCGGAGGCCACGCCTACTTATCCCCCTGACTACTTTGGCTCTATTGCAGGAACCATCACCTATGAAGGAAAGGCTGACATTGGTACCATTTATGTCCAGGCTTTGGATGAAGACGGTAAAGTTATTGCCGATGGACAAATAATAAATGTGGTGACAGATTACGGAGTAAAACATGGGAGGTCAACCGATTTCATTTATGCCTCTTATGTATTGGATAGCCTGCTTCCTGATACTTACTACGTGAGGGCCTTTGTTGACCTTGATGGGGACGAAGAGCCAGGCTCAGGGGAGCCGGTGGAAAAATATCCTGATCCGGTCAAGGTAGTCAGTGGAGAGACGGTAGCAGAGATAGATATTACCATCATCCAGTTGATTCCCCGAACCATCTATGTCGATATGAGCAACCAGAGCGGCGAGGAGGACGGCAGCCAGAAGTATCCTTACACCGGCATCCAGGCCGGGATTGACGCCGCGAACAGCGGGGATACGGTCTCGGTGGCCGCCGGAGAATATGAGGCGAATCTGGTTATTGAAGGCAAGGAGATTAAGCTTGTGGGGGCTTTGGCAGGGGCTACCGTCATTAAGGGGGATGAAAACAGCTCAGGAGTGACTTTTGTGGCAGTATCCGGAGGCCGGATTGAGGGCTTCACTATTACCGTGCCGATGGGGATGATAATCGTTTGTAACAACTCTTCTCCTATTATCCATAATAACGTAATTACTGATGGCCGAGTCGGCATCTCTGTTGATGCCCTTTCTGCTCCAATGATTACTAACAATACTATAGTTAACAATGTTACTGGTGTTATTTTTTGGGGGGAGATGCCGCGATTTACGGTCGAAGAACTAATTGAAATGCTGCAGGAAGGATTCGACCTTTCGGCTCTGAAGCCTCCGATTATTACCAATAACATTGTAGTTAAGAATAGCAATGCCGGCATTATGGTGGAAGAAGACCGCGAGGGGCATGTCAAATGGACTATCCAACAGTATGCTCAAGATGAGGCATTCATAACAGCCATTATGGAAGCCGGCATTTCTTTGGATATGCTTATGAATATATTTGCGGAATGGGATGGGCTTCCGGATCCCATAATTAGTTACAACAATGTCTGGGGGAATGGAGTTGATTATGCAGGCTCTGCCGCCGGGGAAGGGGACATCTCGGCCGATCCCCTCTTCGTTGGCCCTGACGATTACCATCTCCAATCAGGCTCCCCCGGTATCGATGCCGGCACTCCCGGGGCTGACTACTCCCGGGAGCCGGAACCCAATGGCAAACGAGTAAACATGGGCGCCTACGGCAATACAGTCGAGGCCACCCCTACTCGGATTATGCCTGTCCTGTCCCTGAGCGACCGGACTAACGGCAGTCAGGATTACGCTCTCTCAGCCAAGATTGATCTGGAAATTAGTAATGACCAGGGGGCCACCGCCTATCTGCTCAGTGAAGATATGACTAAACCACCGGCTGAAGATGATCCGGCCTGGAGCGGGAAGCCGGCAACTCTCACCCTTTCCGGAGGAGAGGGGACAAAGACGGTCTACCTTTGGGTCAAAAACCAGAGAGGTAAAGTTAACGCTGATTCGGTAAGCAAGACCATTATCCTGGACAGCTCCAAACCAACGGTTAGTCCTCCAACGGAAGGTTCTCCGGATATTGACTTCGATGCAGACGGGACATTTACTGTTTACTGGGTTCCGGCTGAGGATAAACAGTCCGGCATAGCCGGCTACGAATTACAGGAGAGACAGGGAGAAGAGGGAGAATGGAATAGCCTGAGCGTGGAGGTCAGAGGTGATAGTAACAGCTACATGGTTACTGGCCGTCTGGAAGGAAACTTTTACCAGTACCGTCTCCGGGCCCAAAATAGGGCCGGCCTCTGGAGTGACTATTCTACCACTTCAGACGGCATCATGGTAGCGGCGAACCTGGTCTCAAAAAAAGAAGGCGGAAAGATTACCACGACCGGCACGGTTTTAGCTGTCCCTGCCGCGGCCTTAGCTTCTGATGTCTATCTCTTTATTAACCTTGACCCCATTAACCGGCCCCGAACCGTGGACCCTGTCTACCTGACGATAGCCAACCAGGCGGATGAAGATGATTCCTCCCGGAACCGAATCGACGGCTCCCTGCGTGAGATCAGTGTCTATGACAGCTCCGGTCAATCCATCACCCGGTTTGACCAACCGGTAAAATTGAGTATCGCCTATTCGGATTCTGCGCCGGCCGATGGAATAGTAGATGGGACATCTCCGAAGATAGCAGAATCAGGCCTGAAGATATTCGGCCTTTCCGGAGGACAATGGGTAGATGTAGAAAAGATAGGCGGAAAGCAATTAGGGG
>JASEGY010000880.1 GCA_030019105.1 bacterium
CTATATCGGATAATATAGAATAAGCTTGAGCTTTTTTTTAGGGCTGAGTAGTTACGCTGGCCGGCTATTTCCGAGACATTCATCCCATGAACTTTTTTCAAATCGTCGATTAAGGCGGCCTGTTCCAAAATAGTCAGGCTTTTTTCGTTGGATATGCGAATAAGCTGGATAATACCCATGGCTTCATCACTTCCAAGAGAGGTATAGGGAACTATGCTGATCCTCAGTTTCTTAGCGCACCGGTATCGTTTAAATCCGTTAAGCAGTATCCGGCCATCTTTGGTGTCAATCCCCTCCAGGGGTTCACGGATACCATGTTCCAAAATTGAAGACAGCAATCCCTTTTCAACACCTTCCTGTTTCATCCGATGGCCTTCATACCGCAAATCAAAGGGGTGCAGTTACTCTCAGTTCCAGCCCCAACTGTGGACTCTATCCCGACTGGCCGAAACGATGATCAATGCCTGAATCTCAATCCCGAAGGGATGGTACGATTATAGCCGAGCGCGTAATGAGCTATTCTACAACCCTGAAGGGGTGACATTGTTTTCTACAACGTCCACGGCCGTGGTTTTTTATTTCACCCCTTCGGGGTTAGGGTTTGCTTGATGTCCGTGGTTCTATAATCATATCAGCCCTTCGGGCTTTTACACCACCTTGGCAGATTTGGGCATCGTTTCAAATCGCTCAAATAGCAGCTTTACACTTTTAAAGTGGAGTGCA
>JASEGY010000881.1 GCA_030019105.1 bacterium
TAGAAGATAAATGGGATTTCAGCCAGAAATATCCGGTAATAAAGATAGATTTTGGTAACCAAAAAGCTACATCAGGAAAAGAACTTTCATCCTTTATTTTAAATCAGTTAAGATTTGTCGCATCAAGCAATAATTTATCCATTGAATCAATAACATATTACGAAGCATTTGAAGAATTAATAAGAAAACTATCTGCAAAAAACAGGGTAGTTATCCTTATAGATGAATATGACAAACCTATTTTAGATAACATAGAAAATTCAGAACTTGCAAAAGAAATGAGGGAAATCCTCAAGGGTTTTTATACTATACTAAAAGGGACTGATGCATACATCAAATTTGTTATGTTGGCAGGGGTGAGTAAATTTTCTAAGGTATCATTATTCTCAGGATTAAATAATTTATGGGATATAACGCTCGATGAGCGATTTGCAACGATATGTGGCTATAGACAAAATGATTTAGAGGCGGTATTTAAGGAATACTTAATGGATGTGGATTTAGAAAAGGTGAAGTTGTGGTATAACGGATATGCCTGGCTTGGGGAGAAGGTCTATAATCCATTTGACATTTTATTATTTTTAAATAGTGTTCACAAAGAGTATAAAAATTACTGGTTTGAGACCGGCAGTCCAACATTTTTATTAAAGCTATTAAAGGAAAGAAAATATTACATACCTAAACTTGAAAAAATAAAGGCAGGTGAATCATTAATAGGTGCA
>JASEGY010000882.1 GCA_030019105.1 bacterium
ATGGAACCTGTTCAGGTTGGTCAATTTTTTACCCTGATGCACAAAAGACATAAGAAGAAAACTACCTTGCTCACTTCCAATCTTGGGTTTAGTGAATGGAATTCATTCTTTAAAAATGAGCAGCTCACCGCCGCCCTGATTGACCGGCTCACAGAAAACAGTCATGTTATCAACATGAAAAACTGTGTGAGTTTACGGCCCAAGCTGGCGACTACTTGATCCCGGAAGTTAGTTCAAAGGAGGCCAATTGTCTGATACTTATGGTCAAATAAAAATCAAAGCCGATCTGGTGCGTAATATTGATCCGGCCGCCATATTAAGATTGACTGGGGCCACTGCGGACAAATCAGATAAGAATAAGTGGCATACTCCCCGGGGCGTAATCTCTGTTAGCGGCCCCAAATTTATGAACTGGAATCAAGGCTGTGGAGGTGGAGGAGCGATTGATCTGATCATCCACTTAAGGCGATGTAATTTCAAAACGGCTGTCCTCTGGCTGGCAGATACCTTCGGCTTCCCTGAAATTCAAGGATTTGCCGGAATTAATCCTGGCTCAAAAGGGACTCTAAAATTACCGCTAAGAGATAACAAAAAACTCTCCCAGGTGATCAGGTATCTGCGAGAGGAGAGATACCTTCCTTTATCACTGATAAAAGCCCTTATCCATACCGGCAAACTCTATGCTGATCCCAGGGACAATGCTGTTTTTTTACTACTTGG
>JASEGY010000883.1 GCA_030019105.1 bacterium
AGCCTAAGACTTCCAGTGATGCTGGAGAGAATGAAGAGGCTATTTCAAGGAACATAAAGATAGGCCTTAGTGGAAAAGTTTTTGACCGTCTTCTCCTGGCACTGGACATTGATAAAAACTTCGAGCGGGAAGCTAAGTTTCACTTTGGCACCGAGTATTCACCCTGGGATGTGCTAAGTATTCGGGCAGGCTATGACCAGGGGCTTGGGCCGGCTCTTGGATTTGGTCTAAAGAAATGGGGACTTGGCCTTGATTACGCCTGGCTGGGACATGATTATGAGGCTGTTCACCGGGTTTCGGTCAACTTCAAGTTTGGACAGGAAAGAGAGAAAATGAGTATCTGGGAAGGGAAAGATGAGGGACCTTTACCTGTAATAGATGAGGTATCTCTACCTGTACCGCTATACACTATCGCCGTAGCTGATTTTAAGGCTTTAAAAGAAGCTTCTTTAGACGAGGCGCGGGAAGTCTCTAATTTATTATGCGATGAGTTAGTTAACTCTGAATTTAAGGTCTTGGAAAGACGCCGCATGAAGGATATCTTAGACGAACAGGGATTTCAACTAACGGACTGTATTGATAAGGCCTGTGCAGTGAAGATGGGTAAGACTCTGGGTGTCCAGAAAATGATTATTGGAGATGTTAGTCGAATATCTGATAGAATATTCGTAAGCATTCAGTGAAACCGTGTTGCAGAAGCTGTAAAGCAAATATACAGTA
>JASEGY010000884.1 GCA_030019105.1 bacterium
TAGAAACAATAACCATAGACAAACCAAAAGTTCCGTAGGAACGATATAATTTCAAGCCGATTGAATTTTAAATATATCATGCCTACGGCATTTATGCTTGTCCGATATTTATTTCTACCGATATGTTGTCCCTACGGGACATTTAATAGGCATTGTTCATCGTTTCGGCCATTGTGCCTCTCCAGAAACCAGGTTTCTTCAAGAAACCTGGTTTCTGCGGGGCCTACCCACAATATCAAATGGAATGAAGTACTACTCCTTTTTTCATACCCCCTCCTGGTTTATCCTTCTCCAAGATTCGCTCCTCAAGAACCTTTTCATTTCTTCCACGAACTCCCTTGCTTCTTCAATTCGTAATGTTGCTTCCTCTTTTGTATAAATAACAGTAGTTTTGTACTCTCCATCTTCTCGTGCCTTTCTTAATCTACCCAACAACCTGCTGAACCGTTTATCAAACTTTCCTTCTTTAACAAAGTTAAGAGCAAATTTGTTAATCACGCCGTTATGGCTGAATGCCTCAATTCTTCGAGTTAACAATACCGCCTTTGCTGCATGCAGAACGGCATAATATCCAGAAGAAACTGAACTATTGTATAATCCCCTGTCTAACGACAGTTCAGAAACAGTAAGAGCTTCATCACATTTTCGAAGCTCCATATTTATTCAGACCTCGTGCTTTGCCCTCGCCAAATCGACAATAAGCCTTTTGGCCACAGG
>JASEGY010000885.1 GCA_030019105.1 bacterium
CTTCGGGAAAAATGTAACTACTCAAAAACTTGTGGATTTTGCATAGATTTGTAGTGTAGGGCCTTGTGCCCGTAGTCAAATTACGCCCATAAAGGGCTACACTACAAATGGCAATTACTCAAATTCCACTGGATTTTGAGCAGTTTCGGAAAAATCACTGAAAGTCAGAGAAGATGTGTATGATATTTTGTTTGATATAGATCCTTACTATGAACTGAGAATTTCTCCAAGAATTATGTCCTCTTATGAGTACCGAAAGAATGAAGAGCTACATTCACCCTTTATTGAATAAGGTAGAAAAAGAAGGGGTAAGATTATGAACGAAACCCTTTCCAGCTACAGGATACAAAATGCTAAAGAGAAATTGGCTGCTGCAAAACTTCGGCATGGTTCAAATTAGGGTGACATTCCCACCTTCCCGAAAGCTTGAAGCTTTCGGGAAGATAAGGTTGCAAGTCTAACTGGCCGAAACGATGATCAATGCCCGCAATTTTGATTTATCGAGTAACCAGGGGATTTCCCAGGGAAGAGATATACGGGCTGACTTCCCAGATGAGGAGAGCAGCGATTTCAGTTGCATCAAACATTGTTGAAGGGTGCGCGCGTGAGAGTCAGACCGAGTATCTTCGCTTTCTTGAGACATAGGAAACTATGCCCCAGGCCACAGAGTTCACAGAGAGACAAGAACTTAGAGAACTTAAAAATTCTTTCTCCGTG
>JASEGY010000886.1 GCA_030019105.1 bacterium
CCTTTAATGATTTCAACGGGTTATGTTAGATGAAGATCATTTGTCAGGATCTCTGTGCTTAGTACAATTATTCCTTTCGATCTCTCAATAGGCTCAAGAAATGTCCCATTTTGATCTAAATTCCACACCTCTTCAATATAAATTTGTTCCTCTGCAGGATAGGAGGAAGCAAAGGAGTTTGTGTCAAATCTCCCTCCAACCTTCGAGCCTTCTTTAAGGTGAACTATAATCCAATACGATTCTCTTTTGCCGAATACGTAATCCCACGGTTTCTTAATAGGATGTACAAATATCTTCACGATCGGAAGGAGTTTAACAAAAATAAATGGCCATAAGGCAGGAGCCGCAAACATTATAATTACAAGACATATAAAATACCACAGCCTGTGCGTTGCATAGAATTCCTCTGAGTGAATAAAAAAAATTAGCCATGAAGGCCGGTTCATCCCCACACCCGTGGGGAACATATAGTCACAATAGTAAATATCTGAGTATCTATCGGTTCATCCCCACACCCGTGGGGAACATCTTACAAATTCACCCGTATCGAGCCTGCGGCTCGGTTCATCCCCACACCCGTGGGGAACATTAGAATGCCCTCAATGCGGTCAACTTGGCCGCCGGTTCATCCCCTGTAATCCTCAGCAATATTTCTGCCTATTCTGCCTATATTGGGGAAAATTCAAAAGAATATTTTGGCCAATATCGGGGAAAG
>JASEGY010000887.1 GCA_030019105.1 bacterium
CAAGCTCAACCTGCTTCTTATCCAGCATAAAGTTCTTAAATGGTTCCCCATAAGGACCTGTGGACTCAAAACCCATTATAATTTTGCTGGTCCCATATTTTTTATTGGCTATTATAGTCTTGTGCCAAAACTTCGTAAGTCCATTGATGTTATTGCTAAATTCAAAGGGCTTAACTTCCTGTCCTTGCGGACCCTGAAGGTAACCAAACAGAGTGTTCTTTCCAATATCCACTGTGCCGATAAGAGTAGGTTCAGGATTGACAAACTTAACTTTCTTAGTTTCTTGTGTTTTAATTTTAATAGAGTTACTCATGGCTATTCTCCTTTTCTTGGTTCTGGAATGAACCAGCTTGTTTTTTAAGCTGATGGAAAGAGTATAGCCTTTTTCAATCTTTTTGACAACTCTATTTTCTACATTATAGCAAGCTACGGGGCACTTAAGTAGCTGCATAACAGGAAATTACCCTTAAGTTAATGGCAGTGGGGCATCGCCCACATAACAAAAAAGCCAACGTCATCTCCTGCTCTCTTTCAAGAGAACTAAAAGGATATTGATGTTGGCTTACTCTGCACCAACCCCCGGAATTTTGGGTCATTGCCTCAGTCTTCCAAGCTATTATTTTTCAACAACCCGACAAGTATACTCAGCACGGTCATAAATACAGACCTCGTGCTTTCATATCTGGAATAAGGGCAATTTCTGGACAGTCTTG
>JASEGY010000888.1 GCA_030019105.1 bacterium
CAGGGGTCCTGGGGCTTCTTAAGCGGATTGTATCGGAATCCACATCGAGCTTGGCCCGAACACGATATGGACATTCAAAGAAAAATTAAAACACAATGACAACGAGAAAAAACTCTTTGAGTGCTTTTACACCATATTAGAATCGCAAGGATTAATCGTTGATGAAGGGAAGATGGTGGATGCCAGTTTTCATGAAGTGCCCCGCCAGCGCAATAGCCGTGAAGAGAACACACAAATCAAAGAAGGGCAAATACCGAATGACTGGAAGAACAACGCACACAAACTCAGTCATAAGGATACCGATGCCCGTTGGACAAAGAAAAACGGAGTAAACTACTACGGCTACAAAAACCACATTAAAGCCGACACAAAAAGCAAATTGATAGAGAGCTATACCGTAACCGATGCCAGCGTACACGATTCCCAAACATTAGAAAAATTGTTGGATGAAAAAGACAAAGGTCAACCCCTGTATGCCGATAGCGCTTACACCGGAGAAAACCAAGAAGCAACTATCGAAGAAAAAAAGATGATCAACCGGGTGCATGAAAAAGGTTATCGCAATACACCACTCACCGAAACACAAAAAGAAAACAACAGAGGAAAATCAAAAATACGCGCACGCATCGAACACATCTTCGGACACATTGAAAACAGCATGGATGGACCGTTACTGTCACCTGATCATCGTCAGTACACCCATTGGCGTCGGT
>JASEGY010000889.1 GCA_030019105.1 bacterium
CATCAAGGGCACAAACTGCATGTTCGGGGAGGTGTGAAAGTTTCATGATGGTCTTGGTTCGAGCTACTCCATCTTTGTCTCGGTATGAGGTGACCAGGAATGGGTAAAAGTACACCTTTCCCAACAATCAACACTGCAGTAATTTATAACTATCTGATTTTACTGAAATTAGATATAGCGGTTGATAATTGGAGTTCAAGCTTCCGGTTAAACTTTATCAGGCGGCTTTAGACCGGAAAGATGTAGTCCCTGGAGTAGTCATATCAATTCAGACCTTTGGGGATCTGATGAATCTACATCCTCATCTCCATGACATGGGGTCTGATGGCTGCTTTGACTCAGAGGGGGTTTTCATACATTACCTTCTATTCCTTCCAATAAAATTGAGGAGGTATTTTCCCACGAAGTCTTCAGACTGCTTCTGAATGAGGGGAAAATCACTGAAGAGATAGTGAGAAAAATCCGTGGCTGGCGGCAATAGCGGTGCATGTTCCCAACAAAGGTGAACATATGATAAGGTATTATGGTTATTACAGCAGCAAGAGTCGCGGGCTAAGGAAGAATCGAGGAGGGGATAAACATACGGCCCTGCGATTAGAGGCGGCTGATCTTTCCTCTCGGGAATACCGTCGACGATGGGCCGGCCTCATAAAAAAGATATTTGAAATCAACCCTCTGGTCTGCCCGGATTGCGGTGGCCACATGAAGATTA
>JASEGY010000088.1:0-5446 GCA_030019105.1 bacterium
CCGCAATCGTAACATTCTCGCGGACAACGCAAATGTTGCGGGGTAATAGTATAATCATAGGCACGACGGAAAAGATGCCTGAACTTACGGAGCTCATTTAACAGGCTATAGCTGTCTTTAGATATCACGGCCGGTCTTATCTCCTCTATTTCGAGACGCATCCTCTTCAATAGGTCTGCATGCCACTGTCCTCCTCCAATCGAATTCTCAAAGAATCCGGCAAGTCTCTTTAATATTGACTCGGCGGCATTGTAGAGATTATGCAAGTAATAACCGAGAGCGGCCTTATCCTTGTCAGCGATATTATCACCTTCCAGGCTCTGGTATAATTCATCTATCCGGCTCTCAATACCCTCCATCGCCCCAAGGTCATCATTTAGTTCAGCAATCAGCACCCTGATCCTTTCATTAGCCCTTTTCATATATCTTTTGCCCCCTCTCTCTGATCTGACGGCGAAAAAAGTCATCCTTTTCATCTAAATCTACCAGATCAACATTGAAATCTGTAAACTCATCAAGATGGCTCCAGATTGAGAAAAAATTCCTCTCATCAAAGCCACTAATAGCGATATCCAAGTCTGAGTTTTTTCTGAAACTTCCTTCGACTATGGAACCAAAGAGGTAAATCTCTTTCACGCCAGCCTCATTTACCAGATAGCTCTTTATTTCCTCTACATCCTGAACAGCCTTTCTCCGGCTCTTCTTATTCTCCTCTTCCTCTCGCTTGAGCCTCAAAGTAAAATTCATCCTGCAATCTTCTATCTTCCGTTGTTCCATATTGGCTTTAATGGCCTTGTTCATTGTTTCGGACATCTTTACTTAGACCTCAATCTTTGGGTGGGTGGATGCCTGCCTCGCGCCAGATAGCGCGAGCTTGTTTAGCAAATTCATTATTCAGCTTAAGTGCTTTGACAGTAGCGCGCCCACAAGCGGTCAAGCCGATGATTTCCGTTCCATCGCAACTCCAGTAAAAATGGCGTATCCATTTCTGGTAACGGGGATTAAATAATCTTACAAGTCGTCCTGTGCTTGGGTCTCGGGCCTTCACCTGTGTGCCTTTGTAACGATTACACGCCATGCAGCTAAGCCAGAGGTTTTCTTCGTCATCAGTGCCGCCGGCAGCGGTAGGAATAATATGTTCCACTTCCAGGAGCCAATTTGTCGCTATCTGTTGCATTAAGCAATAACCACAGCGATAACGAGATACCTCCGCAATTTTTGCCCGAAGCTTAGATGAAATGTGCGGTCTTCTCATTTGCTTATCGCCCTTGCTTCCAAATCAGGAACAATATCAATGCCTATATGCTTTAAGGCTAAAATTGCCTTCGCCTTACGAATGATTCCTTCTTGCCCTTCGGAAAGTAATGCGTCGAGTTCCTTTTCCTCTTCGGCAGCTATTGCGCCGTCTTGATTCTTCCAGAGCAAATCTGAAAGACGCTGTTGTTTATTGGATGACACCATTTCTGTAGCAATAATAGTTAATGATTCTGCCGCTTCTTTTAGGCTTCCTGGTGTTCCTACCAACTCTTTCATCAAAGAGGTCGCCTTTTCTGGGATGAATACCTCTGTTTCCATTGATGTTGCCTTGCGAAGGGCTACTTCTACGAAGTCTCCATGTTTTAAGCCAATTTGGTTAAAGATAGTTTGCGGGATTGAAAGATGCCCATCTTTAAGAACTTCTCCAATGCAATAAGTGTTTTCCATTTATTTTCACCTCCCTTAGTTTAAAATCTTTATTTCCACTACCTGGTCACGGTTATCCGGTGTCTTGGCCTCGGCAAAAATAATATTCCCATTCGCTAATTTATCTGCTTCGTAGGGGTAATTCAAATGAATTTGCTCCCAGACGATTCTATTGTCCGCATCTACCTCTATTATCCTTTTGTTGTCCGTATCCGTGATCAGGGTATTTCCATTGGTGGAAAGCCGGTCGGCATCCCGGGGGTGTCCCAGCCCGGTCTGCTGCCAGCGCATCTCTCCTTCCATAGTCACCTCTATCACCCGATTGTTTTTACCATCGACAATTAAGGTGTTTCCATTTCCCAGTCGATCAGCATCCTCCGGAGAATATAGACCTTCACTGTATTCCCAGACCACCCGGCCATCTTTATCCACCTCAATAACTTTGTTTCTCGATGATTCAGTTATCAAGGTGTTTCCATTTTCGAGCCGGTCAGCATCGGCGATGGTAGTAAGACCGGTTGGCTCTGTATCCCCGGGGGCAAGCACGCCGGTAAGCTCCCAAACCGTATCCCCGGCATCATTTACCTCAACTACCCTTCCGAACTCGGCCACCAGAGTCGTTCCCTCCAGCAACCTATCCGCATCAAGAGGGAAAGAAAACTCCAACCCCATCTCTCGGCTGTCCCAGACTATATTCCCTCCCCTATTAACTTCGATTACCCTGCCTCGTGTCTGATGATATTCAGTAATTAAGAAGGTATCTGTGGCAGGAAGCCAGTCCACATCCCGCGGGGAATCAAGAGTGACAAGTCCCTTTGTTGTCCACAAGATTTTCATGTAATTGTCGCTCTGAGGGTCATAAGGGTTATTCCACTCTCTGGCGCAACCCAACGGCAACAAGATGAGAGCAAATAAGAGCAGCCAATTACTCCTAAATTCGAAATCCGCAATCCGAAATCCGAAATTCATTGTGTCACCCCATCCAGGGCCGAAGAATCATCTTTCGACTCACCCCTAACCACCTTAACCACAATCCGGTTGGGCAGACAAATAATGACCTCTCCTGCCCTGCTCTTCCAGCCCTGCTTTACACAGATATGCTGGGGGCAAGGACTGTCTGTCACTCTCACCTTCCCATCTTTTATCTCAATAACAGTTGCCCCCAGAGCCCCATTTATTACTATCTTTTGGGGATGATTAGTTAAAGGAATTACTTGTTTTCCTCCAGGGCTTTCAATCTCGACTATTTTACCCTGTTCTGCCAGGTATCTAATTCCAAGATAGCCGGATGCAATCGCAAGCAGAATAATTCCCAGCAGAAGCTTGTCTATTTTAGTCAACTTTAGTCAACTATCCTCCCGATGTAACCGTTCACGAAATGCTGAAATTGGAAATTGAGCCTTCGGGATGGTTCACTTTAGTGTGAACGCTTGCCGTTAAAAGATGGAAATTGGAAATTGGGGAGAGACGTGAAAGCCTAATTTCGGCATCGTTTCATTCAGCCTGGAAATTGTTGGAGATCGGTTTACACTTTTGGGGAGTTTAGGCTTTAGCCTTTCATAAATGAAATCCTAAAGGATTAACTCCAAAGAAGTTGCGTAGCCTAATTTAAATTCGGCCATGCACTCCGCTTCAAAAGTGTAAAGCTGTTATTTGGGCGATTTGAAACGATGCCCTAATTTCCAATTTCTAATTTCAAGCCGTGAACGGCTACCTTTTGGCTAAGAACCTCCCTGACTTCCTTAAGTATACCTTCGGTATCAAGACCATATCTGCGGTGGAGAGACTCAACATCTCCATGTTCTATGAACTTATCCGGCAGGCCCAGGCGCTTCACCCCGGCCGCAACTCCTGCCTCAGCCAGCGCCTCCAGGACAGCGCTTCCAAAGCCTCCGGTCAGGGTATGATCCTCTAAGGTAATAATCGGCCTTTTTTTTTGCCCCATCTTAAGGATAAGCTCTTTATCTAAAGGTTTAACAAACCGGGCATTAACCACACCTACCGAAATATTTTCCTCAGATAGAATCCGGCTTACTTCCAGGGCATTAGGAACCATATTCCCCAGGGCAAAGATGACTCCATCATCCCCTTCACACAGGACTTCGGCCTGACCCGGTTCTATGGCCGGCCGAACACGGGTTGCCTCAGCCGGAATTTTCCCCCTCGGGTATCGAATCGCTACCGGATGATCCCAGGTAATAGCCGCCTCTAACATTAATCTGAGTTCAAATCCATCCCGGGGAACAGCCAGGATTATGTTAGGCAAATGTCTGAGGTAGGCGATATCATATATTCCCTGGTGGGTAGGTCCATCTTCCCCCACCAGCCCAGCCCGGTCAAGGGCAAATATGACCGGGAAGTCGGGAAGGCAAACGTCATGGCAGATTTGATCATAACCACGCTGGAGGAAAGTAGAATAAACAGCCACGACCGGCCGTAGTCCTTCCGCCGCCATGCCGGCAGCCAGAGTGACGGCATGGGACTCAGATATGCCAACATCAAAGAACCGGTCGGGGAAGCGCTGATTAAAGAGGTTTAGACCTGTCCCTTCAGCCATAGCCGCGCTAATAGCCACAATTCGCCTGTCCTGCTTAGCTAATTCCACCAGATTTTCAGCAAAGACCTTCGTATAGGTTACCTTCTTACCATTATCAAGGGGTTGTCCTGTTTTAATTTCAAAGGGACTGCTGCCATGGAAGTAAGTGGGATTCTCTTCAGCCGGACGGTATCCCTTTCCTTTCCTGGTTACTACGTGGAGAAAAATCGGGCCTTTAAGTTCTTTGATCCGTCCCAGGGTTTCTATGAGCAAAGGTAGATTATGGCCATCAATAGGGCCAAAATAGCGAAACCCAAGCTCCTGGAAAAGGCCCCCCGGGACGACCAGATTTTTCATGCCATCCTCTACTCGTTTAGCCAGTGCAGCTATTTGATGTCCCAGGTATGGTATCCGGCTAAGGAGTTCCTGGGCATCTTCTCTTAATCGATTGTAAATGGGCATAGTAATAAGTCGATTCAAATAAGCCGCCATGGCGCCGACTGATGGGGAGATAGACATTTCATTGGAATTCAGGATAACAAGGAGGTTATTTTTAAGGTGTCCGGCATGATTTAGGGCTTCAAAGGCCATTCCACCAGACAGTGCCCCATCTCCAATTACAGCCGTCACTACATGATCCTCTCCCTTAAGGTCTCTGCTCACTGCCATACCCAGAGCCGCCGAGATAGAAGTAGAGGCATGGCCGGTATTAAAGGGATCGTGCGGACTTTCTTCTCGCCTGGGGAACCCGGCAAGGCCATCAAGTTGTCGTAAAGTAGAAAAGGCCCCTTTTCGGCCGGTGAGGAGTTTATGGGTATAGGATTGGTGGCCGACATCAAAGATGATCTTATCCCGGGGAGAGTTGAGGCAATAATGGAGAGCAATAGTCAGCTCTACCACCCCCAAATTAGAGGCCAGATGGCCCCCTGTTTTAGACACGGTGTGGATGATAAAGTGCCTGACCTCATCAGCCAGATCCTGAAGCTGGGTTGTGGCAAGATGTTTCAGATCAGACGGTTTATTAATTTGATCTAAAAGCTTAGGCATTCTCTTTTTCTCCGTACTGATTTTATAGCTTTCGCTCTCGTTTCCACGTTCTGCGTGGGAACGTTGCACAAGATGTTCTACGTCAAATGGCGGTTACGCTCTCACGCAGAGCGTGGGATCGAGTAATATAGTGCTTAAGAAAAAGATTTTGGGGTTGGTTGAAGATTGGAGTTTAGGCTT
>JASEGY010000088.1:5452-10742 GCA_030019105.1 bacterium
TTAAGAAAAAGATTTTGGGGTTGGTTGAAGATTGGAGTTTAGGCTTTAGCCTTTCATAAGTAATGAAATCCTAAAGGATTAACTCCGAAAGCTATATAGCCTATCTTGAATTCGCTTACCCCAAAATATTTATCTTAAGAGCTATAGTTATTTGGTTGCTTGTATCTACTCAGCCGCAAAGACGGCTTTGTTCATCGTTTCGGCCACTATAGCGCCGAAGAAACCTGATTTCTGGAGAGTTACAATGGCCGAAACGATGAACAATGCCTACGTTTGCTTAAATATTACACTAAAACTTAGTAGAAGTCAAGAAATTTCCATCGGACAGGTTTCCCTGTCACTCAGTGATTTAATGAGAAGAGTTTTAACCGGATACGCTATATATTTCAATCGTCGACACAGAAAAACGGCCGGACTTAACTGGAGGTGGCCTAAGAGCCTATCCCAAAACCTATCTGCCGGGTAGCCGCAACCTTTAGGTTGCGCAGGCTAAAGCCTGCCACTACCAGTTTTGGGATAGGCTCTAAGACGGAGTGTCGGCAGTTGGGAAGAGATAAGGATGTTAAAGAGGCAAAAGGAGTTCTGGCGTGGAGATGAACGGATTTTGGGGGAGGGAGACTTTGTGGCACTGGGTCCGTTGGATGGGATTGTTTAAGGATAACCCCTTTGATGGCCTAAGAATAACGGATACCATCCGCTGTAGCGGCTATCCCTCTATGGAAAGGGCGGTTACGTCATTATTCCCATTCAACGGACCCAGTGCCGGGGCCGGTGGGGCACTGCCATTAAGTTAAGGGTAACTCTTTATGCTAAGGCGATATAGGGAGTATGTAATTCGTCCCGCAGTCACCTGTGAAGGGAATTTACCCTTTAGGGTTTCATTTGCAGCACAATACCAGGAAAATGAAAGGCTAAAGCCTAAACTCCTACCTTGCCAACCTATTGTGTTTCAAAAGCTTCGGCTTAACTTAATGGCAGTGGGCCGGTGGGGGGAGACTAATGCTCTCTTGAATAGTCACATTTGTATCAAATTTTCTACGACCTGATGAAACTTATCAAACAAATCACCCTGGAGGATGGGAAATTTATTCGATTTATCATCACCCGTGATTGTTTCTATAACAAAAGGCTTTGTTATTATTTCCTGTCCAGTGAATTCTTGATGAGTCCTTTGGTTATATTCTTTTCTAGCTTTATCGCGAAAATATTCTATATAGCCCCATGCATCATCATAACTGTCAATCTGGCGAAGAATATGCTCTTCGCTAGCACTGGCAAGCCTCTTATAAAGAGGAACATACTCTCGCTCAAAATTACTTCTAATACCTCCTTCAGTTGAGAGAGCAACCACCATTAATAAACCACTATCCTGACATTCGTCTAAAAGTGCGCGAAGAAGTATAAGATATCTTTCTCTTTTTTGCTTTCCTATACCTGATAGCCAAATTTGCTCAAGTTCATCAATGAAGAGTATAACGCCACGTAAAAGATTCACAGCCCTGAGTGTCTTGATTAAATCTCCCAGTAGGCGAATCTTTGCAGATGGTGATTTCGGTACAGAATACATATTCAACGCTTGTCTAAATTCAATGAGAGTAGAGGCACCACGCAACCAATTACGAAACAACGCCATAAGATCAAACCCTTTCTCCTGGAGTTTGGTAATTTGGGGATCATCATTATTCTTTGGTTCACCAAAAGGGAGATTAAGAATGCCTCTGACAAAATCGTCCTCAATCAGGTTTACTTTAGTTATTATGTCTGGATTCTTTTGGATCTTACGAATGAGTTCAGGGAGAAGCTCACTTCCAATAGCTTCCCTAAACTTTGCCTCAAGCTGATCGAGTATATCACGATAATTATCGTGAAAATCGGCAGAAGTTGCGGTAATATATATAGGAGCAATAAGAAATACATTTTCTTTTACATTTTCTTCTTGAATTTTTTGAGAATGATGCATTAAAAAGTGAGTTTTCCCTGTTCGATTTCCACCTAAGATTAAGAACGAATTAGTCTTTTGATTATTAAAAAAATCTCTAAAACATAGATTATATTCCCTGAGAAATTCTTCTTGGTTATAAAATCTTTTCCACATTACATGCGCCTTTGTTGGGAAAGGATTTTCAAGAAAACCAAACTTTGCATAAGGATTCTGGGCGATTTGTTCCTTCTCATGTTCTTTTAGCAGAGAGGAATAAATACCATTTTCGTTTCTCATTATTTTCTCCTGAACACCAATGACTTAAACGATGGAACCCCTCCAAGTGATAACCCCCCATCAAGGGTTATCTCCCGAAATCTGGGGGATTCTCCTTTTTTCCGGAGGACATAATGCTTCTGGATGACGCCTCCTCCTGCAGCGGATTGTGCTTCAATAATAAATTTTCCTTTTTGAGTTGTCTGATTTAACAGACTCTCGAATTTAATTGGGGTTATTTTAAGATTACGACAAAGGGCATCAATTATCTCCGGAGCTGAAATTGAAGTCCCATATCCTCCCAATTTCATAACTTCATCAAATAGTGTATCTTGGAATTCAGATTGAGATACATTATTCTCTCCATAAACAACGTCTGTTTTACCGAGATATATCTGTCCAAGTGCTATTCCCCAATTACGAATTGATGGATATCCTTTCGTACCAATCTTTCTCCCTGAAATTTCAGGTATTTCCTTTTCAGAAAAAGGAAGAGCCCCTTTTTCTTTCAATGTCTCTAATAAGATAGCATAAGGTCGGAAGTTTCTGAAAATCTGATTTAATGTAGTCAAGTCTCCCTCTTTCCATGTGTTAATAAAAATAGACATCAAATCTGTCGGATGTATATTTTTCTCTTTATCCATCTTTACCAAACCCATTCCCTGAATTGCGTAAAGTACAGTTTCAACAGCCCAGGTACTTTTCCTGGACTTACTAATCAAGGTATCTTTAGTAGTTGGACCAAGACGCGACAATACATTAATCCCATCGAGCAACGAATCTAACCCGCATTCCTTCCAGGCAAAAAAGGAGTTATCAGCATAGAGAGAATAATCTTTAGTACCTTCTATACCTATAGCAGATGGCGTTTTTGGAATAGAATGTTCTATATAAAGACGCCATTCTTGCCAATCTTGTGCATGTCTATGTCCGTCAGGAGGAAATATATGAAGAGTAACAACTTCTTCGGTGTCTTTGTTCTCAAGTTTCGATATTGAGAAAGTAAGCGTAAAATCCCACAGAAATTGGTAGATTGAACATGAATTCCATTTCTTTTGAATAGTATCAAACTGAACGGAAAAGATTGAGAATTCATCAGAAATCTTAGAAGGAAAACCAAGCAATATATCCTTCGTCAAATTCTCTATTTCAATAAAACGGCTTAATCTCTCATCGCTTGTCACCATATAAATATCCGTACTTAAAAGATGTCGTTCCTTACAAAATCGTCTAAGCTCTTCGAGAATAAGTCTATCAGCAAAAACCGTTTGATTCGATTCCACAATTCTACCTAAGACCTCATAAGGTAAAGTAAGGATTTCCGTTGGAATATTATTTTTTTTGGTGATCTGGTGCTCCATATATAATCCGAGAATACTTTCACTCCGGTAAAGCATACGCTTAATATCTCGCTGGTTCTTTTTGGGACGTCCCATCTCTCCGGCTTTCTGAAGTTCTATTTGTGTAGCATTGGAAAGAATGACCATAGTATTTGAAAAATTAAAAAGACGAAGTAACCAGTAAAGGAAGCCGTTTTTAACAGAGTTGGTATCGACAAATAGCACTTTATGGCTGTTACAAAAGTCTTTATCACGGATTAGCTTTTCCAATAAATTAGAAGATATATCCGGAGCTATTAAAGATTGTCTAAGAAGGATCTGAGATATCTCAGCATAAATCTCTTTTGGTATAACTTTAATAATTTGTTCCTTTTGTTCCTTCTTTACATCAGAAAGCACTTCATCCTTTTGTCCGATGATCTTCTCATAATTCAACAAATTTAGTTCAAACGGAGCAGGATTACAGGAACGGTACTCATTGGGAAAAACAATATCCCCTATTAGTAGAAACTTGTCTTTTGTAAGATGTGTTCTATCGTTATAGGATAACTCCCATTTTCCAGAACTTATTGGTATTTTCTTAAATTCATCCAATTTTAGCGGAGTAAGTTTCATATCAAGCCATTACCTGAACTTGGATTTTATCTGAGTCATAAGATAGGCGATGGCACAAATCAAGAACAGATTCGCACATCAAGATAGCTGCCTTATGATTAGTTAAGCTAATTTCTAATCCATCACTACTTATTGATCTTGGTATGTCATCTTCCGATGCTTGGAAGCTCTCTAATTTTAAAACGAATCCTTTAAACTCATCCAAACTCATAATGTCGGACTGAAAATTCTGAAGCGTCTCTTTAACACCTGATATAATGCTATCCGGACGAAATAAATCATCATTATAATTTTCAGCTTCCGTAGTATAAATTATTTCCTTAGTTTCTGTTTTAATAAGATTTATCTCCATAGTATCTTCTCACAATGCAAGTGAATGTTCTCCAACTAACCGTAAGATAAGATAAAATAAAATAATAGGAATTTTGGGCATGGTTCAAATTTGGGTTACACTCTAAATGCCCGTCATTTCTATATGTAGCAGATTGCAGAGGATGCGTTCATGGGTATTTGCCGATGAGGTGAGCCATAACATCCTGCAAATGGTCTATTTGCAGAAAATATTGCGTAAATGTCTATAATGCAATAGCTTACGGAGAGATAATTTCAGCCTGCTCCAGAAGGAAATTGTTACCCTTTAATCGTGAATCTCACCATTCGCTTAATAAAATTAGAGTTTTGCTAATTTACAACTCTGTGCGAATTGGGCAGTTACAGAAGAATCCTCGTGTGACTATCGCAAACCATCAGACAGGAAATTATGAAAATGATTATCGTTATCCTGGATGTCAATACGAGGCAATCTGGCCCCTCTAACTATTTTTAACAATTTTCGATCCGGTGGCCTTAAAAATAAACTTTTAGTCAAAAAATTAAGCGAATGGTGAGTGACTACTGACCACTCTCTACTTTTTTCTTAAGCGCCTCCAATTCAGCATCTATAGTGCTTAAGAAAAAGATTTTGGGGTTGGTTGAAGATTGGAGTTTAGGCTTTAGCCTTTCATAAGTAATGAAATCCTAAAGGATTAACTCCGAAAGCTATATAGCCTATCTTGAATTCGCTTACCCCAAAATATTTATCTTAAGCAATGAGGCACACGAAAGCTAAAGCAAGCTATATTTCGGATTTTAGGCTTTA
>JASEGY010000890.1 GCA_030019105.1 bacterium
AGCCACAGATAAGCAGTCAGGGGTAATCAAGGTCTGGATCAGCCTTAAGGATACGGTAAATAATCTCTATTGGAATAAGGGAGATTGGGTTCCCACCGAGACCTGGCTCCAGGTTACCGGAACGATAAGTTGGAGCTATCCCTGGCCGGCTTCTCTGGCGGACGGGGTCTATTTAGTCAAGGCTAAAGCTAAGGATGCCGCCGGCAACGAAGCCACCCCCGTCACTGGAAATACATTTACGCTTGATACTCAACCACCCGCCTCAAAGATTAAGGTTCCGGCTGACGGGGACGTGCTTCAGACCCTCTCCATTATGGCCGGCACAGCCGGCGATAACCTTATCGGGGTGGCTTCAGTCGAGGTAAGCCTTAGACGGAACGGTGACAGCCGGTATTGGAACGGAAGCGGCTGGGCGATTAATCAGTCCTGGCTGACGGCTAATGGTTCGACTTCATGGACCTACAACTTGCCTCTGTTGTCTGCTGGGTCATATACTGCCTATTCCAGGGCCAGGGATAAGGTGGATAATCTTGAGATGCCCGGTTCTGGCGTAAGCTTTATCATTGATCTGGATTCCCCGTCATCAAATATCACTTATCCTACTGAAGGATTAACCTTAAGGGAACTTGATCAGGTTAAAGGAACGGCCTTTGACACGATAGGTGTCGCTCTGGTTGAGGTGGCCATCCAGAACGGCAGTAGTCAGTACTG
>JASEGY010000891.1 GCA_030019105.1 bacterium
ATCGTAACATTCTCGCGGACAACGCAAATGTTGCGGGGTAATATTATAAGGAGGTGGAAAGGTCAAAGTAAATCAATCTCCCCATTAGCACAGCTTACAATCTGAATTATCCAATGCCCACGGAATGATGAATAATGGAATATTGGAATGATGAGACCGCTTTTCCCTCATTATTCCAGTATTCCACCCTTCCATTATTCCAATTGTGAGCACAGCGAACTAAGTTCTTAAAGGAGGCAATAATGAGATTGCGAACGTTCGTCCTTACCATATTCCTTGTTTCTGCTCTAACAGAAACTTCCATCTCAGCGGAAATAAAAAATGATCTCCCTGAGGTTCACAAGGATCTCTCCTTTAAAAAAGAGGTTGCCCATGCTATCGAAAAGGGAGTAATGTGGTTGAAGACCAAGCAGAACCCGAAGGGCTACTGGTCACAACCTGATTATCCAGCCCTCTCAGCATTGGTCCTTACCGCTTTTATGGGCGAGCCATCCGGCCAATTCAAGGCAATGCCCCCTTCCTTGATACAAAAAGATTACAAGTATCCCCCTTTTATCCAAAAAGGGTACGAGTATCTCCTTGAAAACGTTCGGCCCGATGGCGGTATCTACGGCAAGGACCTGGCCAACTACAACACGGCTGTATCAATGATGGCCTTTATACTATTACCCCGCAACATTTGCGTTGTCCGCGAGAATGTTACGATT
>JASEGY010000892.1 GCA_030019105.1 bacterium
AATGGCAGAGAATGGAGTTGGAAAATAAGAGGCTGCGAAATCTCTTAGGTTATAAAGAGAGATTGCCTTATTCCACTATCGCCGCCAGGATCATTGGTTACGATCCGACCAACTGGTTCAGCACCACTATTATCAGTTGCGGGCAAAAAGCGGGTGTTAAGGAAGCCCTGGCGGTGGTTACTTGCCAGGATGGCCAGGAAGGCCTGGTAGGTCGAGTGATAAGCGCCCGCCAGGATTCCAGTCAGGTGCTTTTTCTCTTAGACCAGAATCTGGCTGTTGGGGCGAAGGTAGTCAGAACCCAGGCCAGGGGATTAGTCGAAGGTAAGAACAGAAGAACCTGCCGGATGCGATATCTGCCACCTGATGCTGATCTGACCCGGGGGGATATGATCGTCACCTCAGGAGAAGGGGAAATCTTTCCTGAAGGCATCCCTATTGGCAAGGTAATCAGTTTTAAAAGAGAAGCGCAACGGCTGTTCCTGGAAGCTGAGTTGCAGCCTTTGATAGATTTTAACCGGCTTGAGGATGTGCTGGTGATAAGAAGGTAGTACACGTCGGCGGAAATTCTCCACCAGTTTCAGAAACCAGGTTTTTTGAAAGAACCTGGTTTCTCAGGCTCTTCAAACCGGCGGGGAACTTCCGCCGACGTGTAGTATAGACTTCATGAAAAAGATTTTGGGGTAATAGGTTGTAAGTTGTAGGTTG
>JASEGY010000893.1:0-212 GCA_030019105.1 bacterium
TGACCATGGCAAAACCACCCTTACTGCAGGCATAACCCAGGTTCTCAGTAGTGCTGGTTTAGCCACCAAAAAGGGCTTTTATGACATTGACAATGCTCCAGAAGAGAAAGCCAGGGGTATTACCATCAATATTGCACATGTGGAATACGAATCTGACAAACGCCACTATGCTCACATAGACTGCCCCGGTCACGCTGACTACATCAAGAATA
>JASEGY010000893.1:222-703 GCA_030019105.1 bacterium
CGGAGCCGCCCAGATGGATGGAGCCATCCTGGTAGTTTCTGCTCCTGACGGACCCATGCCCCAAACCAGGGAGCATATCCTTCTGGCCCGCCAGGTAGGCGTTCCCGCCATGGTGGTATTCCTGAACAAGGTTGATGCCATGGAAGATGAAGAGTTGTTGGAACTGGTAGAACTGGAGGTCAGGGATCTCCTGACCAAGTACGGTTTTCCTGGAGACAGCATACCCTTCGTAAGAGGCTCTGCCCTTAAGGCCCTGGAAGCAGCGGAAAAGGGTGAAAATACTGCTCGGGGAGCCAATCCCTGGACTGACGGTATCTGGAATCTCATAGATGCCGTTGATACTTACATACCCGACCCTAAGAGACCGGCAGACAAACCCTTCAGCATGTCAGTAGAAGATGTCTTCTCCATCACCGGTAGAGGCACCGTGGTTACCGGCAGAATAGAAAGAGGCATCCTTAAATCCGGAGAAGAAGTGGAA
>JASEGY010000894.1 GCA_030019105.1 bacterium
TTCCCATTTCCTAATTTCCCATTTCCCATTTTCGACTTGAGTAGCCGAAACGATGAACAAGGCCCGAGAATAACAATCCTTTATTCGCCAGTAGTTAGATCTATCTGTGTTTTTATTACATTAAACTGATTCGTTACCCATAAGTCAGTCTTCTTTACCCATCGGCTAAAGACAGCTAAATACCCATCCGCTTCCGCTTCCGCTTCTGCTTCTATAACTCCCCCAGAGGAACCCGGCAACAGGTCTTCCGGCCTAATAAGAACCCGGACAATCTTTAGCCCCATTGGCTCCTGGCTTAATTCATCAACCTCCTCAAAAATATTCGCTGCTGACCCGAGATAGGACAATTCTATCGCAAGAGCCCTTCGCTTATCTTGAAGCATATCTCTTTCTCTCTTCAATTTGGCTATCGTATATCCCAGCTTGGTTATCTGAGTTTTCTGCCAAACCTGGATAGATATTATCAATAATAAACAAACTACTACGATAAAACAGAATTTTGAGACCCCCATCGCTGAATCTCCCCTAATTGAATATCGAATAAAGAATTTCGAATTATGAGGTCATGTTCCCTTTTTTCCTTCGAGATTCATTATTCCTTGTTCGATATTCGATATTTTACACATCGTATCCTCTTCAAAAGTCATAGTATAGTGGTTAAGAAAAAGATTTTGGGGTTGGCTATCCTTTGGAGTTCAGGCT
>JASEGY010000895.1 GCA_030019105.1 bacterium
TATGAAGTATATTTTCAGGAAAGATATGGCTGAGCGTCTTCCTGAAATACTTGGTCTTTTACAAGAGCTGGCAAAAAAACACACTGGCCTTGAATATCTGGAAATAATTGTCACATATCTGACAAACGCTACCGATAAACTTACTGAGGAAGAACTGGGTAAGGCAGTAGAAGTGGTCTTGCCCTCAAAAGGAGGTGAATTTATGGCTACATTAGCCGAAAAATGGGTTGAGCAAGGAATGAGGGAAGGAGAAAGGGAAGGAGAAAGGAAAGGAGAAAAGAAAGGGTTGTTAGAGGCAATAGAAATGGGCTTAAATTTTAAGTTTGGTCAGGAGGGGTTAGATATATTGCCTGAGATTCGTCGGGTTCAGAATATTGATGTGCTGATGGCGGTGCAAAAGGGGCTTTGGACAATGGATAGCCTGAAGGAATTGTGTAAGGTTTATAGGCATTGATCATCGTTTCGGCCATTATCGCAGTTTCGGGTTTGGGGTTTCGAGTTTGGGGCGATGGTCGTCGTTTCGGCCAATAGTGCTTGACCAAATTGGGTGTTGTAATTGCAGAGCTTACTCTGCCGTCCTGTCGAGCAATCTCGACCACTACTGATAAAAAATTACTTGTCAAGCAAGTTAACATTCAGGTAAAAAAATCAAAACCCTTCCTGTTTAAACCCTTCCTGTTTCCCTCACCTGCTCGC
>JASEGY010000896.1 GCA_030019105.1 bacterium
AACCAGGAGTTCTGCTCAACTGCCTCATTCTCCCCGAGCGAAGCGAGGGGAGAACGGTAAGCATAACCCGCCGAAGGTTGCGGGACATAGAAACTTCGGATTTAGAAAATACTGATGCGGGGCTCTTAATATTCGGATTTGCAGTGAGCCCTTCGGTCGGGTTAATGCTGTTGTTGGGCTGAGGTGTATCTGATAATACCATTCGTTCAACCGCGGCTACTTCCTCTGCGAGCATCAGCAACTACTCCGTTGAAGAAACCAATTACGAACGTTTTCATCGCTAATTGATTCTCGCTTAACCAACACCATTCCACCGTATCTGCGTAAGACACGCTTCGAATCCGAGTATTCTACTTCACCCGCAAAACACTGAGTTCTATACAACACACCCTCCACATATTCATCATTCATTTCACCACTTTGATCTAACCTTTTTATCTTTAGTTTCATCATCATTCGGTTTTTATCAAGTATGTCGAAACAACCTTCCACTAAATCGAATACCATTTCACCCATTTTGAAATGGAAACTCCCATCAATGTCGTACTTCTTTGTAAGTCGCCCGACTTTCGCCATTGTGACGGTATTCTTCTCAGAATCCTGGACCAGTTCCACCTTGCCATACCAATTCTCTCCGGCTGTAATTTTGAACAATAAATTTCCTTTAATTTGAGGAATAAATTAGCCCGAAAAT
>JASEGY010000897.1 GCA_030019105.1 bacterium
GTATATATCTTAAAAGATTATTTTGTACTTGATATGTTCGATATTGTGAAAGTTCACTAAAATCAGTATCCATCAACTCATCAATACCGCTCATCTCCTTGAGCCATAGATGGGCTGCCCGTTCCGAAGAAGGATTAATCAGCTTTGCAGTGATAACCTTAAATAGCAGCTTCAAGATAAGGTTTGTTGAATCAAAAGCTCAAGGAAATTTCTTATCCAGTTCAAGTTCCTTTATTGTCTCATAAACAACATGTTCAGCACGTAAATAGTTCGGGAATTTTCGTTCTGAACACTGTTAATATCTACTTCCTGGTAATCAGGTTCATAATCAGTAGAGGAATCCTTTTTTGTTTCAACTATGATTGCTTGTTGTCGGATAATCATTCTGGCATATTTTTTGGCAGAAGATTCTATTTTTTCTGGATAGCCAATAAATGATCGTCGGCCAGCAATTATTTCTTCAATACATTTGGAAAGAAGTCCCCATTGGTCTGTGGGAAGGTTAAAGCTTGTTCTAAAGATTAAGGATAGTGCGTTGACGCGGACCCTGCTCGGTACGGTGTGATTCAACGATTTTATAGGTAGAATACGTGGTGTTATTACTTTTATTTTTGTGGGTAACTTCTCGTATAAACATGGAATACATTATATCACAAAGCCGTCGGGAAGTCAAGGTCTTTTTTGGGCTTCTTGT
>JASEGY010000898.1 GCA_030019105.1 bacterium
TATTGTATATTTACTTTACAGCTTCTGCAACACGGTTTCACTGAATGCTTACTTACAAATTGAGCTTTAATAATGTGTAAAATAATATTCTTTTGAATCTTAGCCTGTTAGGAATATCGAATGTAGAATGTCGAATACTGAATGTCGAAGTAATAAAACTTCATAATTCGAAATTCCTTGTTCGATATTCAATGTTATTTATACTATGGTTTCAGAGCTTTAAATAACTCAGTTTGTGGCGGTGTGCAGTATAAATGCCGGAGTGGTGGAATAGGCAGACGCGCTGGACTCAAAATCCAGTGGAACATAGTTCCGTGTGGGTTCGACCCCCACCTCCGGCACCAGCTTTTCCCACCTAAAATCAATGAGTTGCAGCATTTCATCTCTTTCCTCCTTGTCCCCTATCAGCGGCATAAAATGTTTTGTCGAGCAAGAATGAAGCAACTATCTTATGTATGCCATCCAAAGGTAAATTAGAGTTATCCCTACCAGCACAATTGCCCTCACCAGAAGAAGTATTTAAGGACACTTATGACTGGACATTTTTAGACTTGGAAAAAGGCCATACAGAAAGAGAACTTGAGGAGGGATTAATGCAACACATTGAAAAAGTCCTCTTAGAACTTGGTAAAGGTTTTGCCTTTATACTATTACCCCGCAACATTTGCGTTGTCCGCGAGAATGTTACGATTG
>JASEGY010000899.1 GCA_030019105.1 bacterium
ACTAATGAAATCCTAAAGGATTAACTCCAAAAGCTACATAGCCTATCTTGAATTCACTTACCCCAAAATATTTATCTTAAGAGCTATACTTACTTCCTACTTCCCACTTCCCACTTCCCACTTCCTACTTCTTACTATTCCAGTATCTCCAGTATCTCTGTCAATTCTTTCTTCACCCAGGAAATGTCCGGGCCGACTTCGCCGACTTCCTTGATTTGACCTGCCTGCCCTTCAGCCAACCTCTTTTTAGCGCCGGCAATAGTATACAGTTCATGGTGCAATAGCCCATCTATTTGACAAATAAGCTCAATATCCTTTTTACGATACCTTCTCTGCCCCGCTCCGTTTTTGGCTGGTTTCAACAAATCAAATTCTGACTCCCAATAACGGAGTACATAAGATTTGATGCCTGTTAAGGCACTCGCCTCACTGATAGAAAAATATAGCTTATCAGGAATCTGAATACGCATTCAGACAACTCCCTAACCGGATTGCGGATTGCGGATTGCGGATTTAAAATTTGGGCATGGTTCAACTTCGGGTAACATGTTTGAGAGGTATACTCAACGCGGGCATAATCTGCGATTTTGGGACGGTTCACCTTACTGTGATAGCTTGCGGCAGGTTGCCAAGTTCAAAGTTCAAGGTTCAAGGTTGGTCACCTTACGCTATTTGAACCGTGAACCG
>JASEGY010000089.1 GCA_030019105.1 bacterium
TCCGCAATCGTAACATTCTCGCGGACAACGCAAATGTTGCGGGGTAATAGTATACTACCTCATACACACCCGACGTTTTTGACGCCTCCAATTTCACTTGACTATCCAGCTTCTGAGGGAAACGGGTGCTGACACCATAGAGTCGAAATTGGTCCTTTGGCAAAAGCTTGTTCAACGAAGGACTGATTTGTTTGCGGTAATTGACGTAGTGTCCGGTCAGTTCGTCAAGTGTCCAATCGTCAAATGGTTCCCGCATCGATTTGTAACTGAGCAGGTTGTGCCCGGCTAAATTATCGAGTCCATCAGGCAGTTGGCCGGAAAATTCGCCGGCCTGCTTTTTCAGAATGACTACATCGAGTAGTTGTCGTTTCTTGGAGAGGTCTTTTTCAAGTTCAACCACGAACGGAGAATCGGTGAAAAAATCAATCAGGGCCAAGCCAAAGAGACGATGCCAGTCAATCATAGCTTTTTCTCCAGAGATAATTACTCGATAGTGTCTTCCAATTACACTCGAAGAATACTTTTTCTTAACCACTTATTAACATAGCATAAGAGTAATGAAAAGTCAAACAGAATTCTTCCGGGGCCAGGGTGAAGAGTCGAAATCTATGGTGTAGGTTGATACGCCTTCTGTAAAAGCTGCAAGTCATGCCAGGCTGATCTCTTCCAGCCCGGGTTTCTTAACAGGGCCGCCGGGTGAAAGGTAGGCAGAAGTTTTATCCCGTGATAATCAAAGAACCGGCCTCGCAGGTTGGTGATGCCTTCGGTGGTTTGAAGAAGTGTCTGGGTGGCAAAGTTGCCCAGGGTCAGGATAAGCTTTGGCCTGATAATATCCAACTGGGCCTTTAAATAAGGATGACAGGTCTCAATCTCATCCTGATGGGGGTTCCTGTTCTGGGGGGGGTGGCATTTAACCACATTAGTGATATAGACCTCCTCACGGGATAATTTTATAGCCGCCAACATTTTGGTTAAAAGTTGTCCTGCCGGACCGACAAAGGGTTCCCCTGCCCTGTCTTCATCATAACCCGGGGCCTCTCCGATGATCATAAGTCCGGCCTGCTCATTACCCTTACCAAAGACAATGTTGATTCGTCCCTGGTGGAGCCGGCATTTTTGACAGCCGGCAATTGCTTGTTTGACTTGAGCTATAGTCGGGCGGTTTCGAGGTTCGGGTTCGGGTCGCCCGTTTTCAGGCCGGCTCGATCCGCCAAACCGGTTCGATCCGCCAAGCCGGCTCGGCCTGGCGGATCGCCAAGTTTCTTCCAGCCCCAGTTCCTGTTGAAGATGTTGCCTGAAAAGCGTTATTAGTTCAGCATATTCCTGCTGCAGTTTGTGGTTTGCGGGTTGCGGGTTAGAAATAATTGCCTATCACCTCTTTCAGACTGTTTCCTCTGCTTTTTTGGTCAAGTCTTTAATAAAGTCTTCCAGCTTTTCTAAGTCCGTCCGGATGATTCTTTCTAATACATCAATTTTCTTGTCTAACATTTGTAATCTTTCAATATCAAGCTCAAATTGGTAAACATACCTGAACACATGCCGAAAGCCCCTTAATTCATCTAACAGTTTATACACCTCAGGAGAGATAACCCTTGGTCTTACTGTCTCTATGTCAAGCTTCATCCTTTCCAATAAGCTTTTATGCCATTGAGATTTATCAATATCATTTTCAAAAAATTTGGCTACTCGCAGGAAATAACTCTCTATAGCTCCATAGATATTGTGCATAAGAAAACCCAGGGCATACCAATCAAATTCATCAGGCTCTATTCTATTAAATTTTTGCTTCAAAAGAATTCTCTTATCGAATAACTCCTTAAGAACTCTTTCATTCTCAGCTAATTCTGCTAAAAGAACATAAGCTTTACCGCTATCTTTCATAAAGAATCACCCCTTTTTCTATAATCCTTTCCCGCAAAAAGCCTCCCGTCTTCTCCAAATCGAGTAAGTCTACCTTAATATCCGGCACATCCAGCATTCTTGATACAAGTATGTAATATTTATCTTTGGAACACGTTACGGCAATATCTATATCAGAATTCAAATTAAACCTGTCTTCGTTTTCCACTATCGATCCGAATAGAATAACCTTCTTTATACCTGGATCCGTATCTACTAATATTTTTACTACCTTTTCTATAGTTTCCCACACCTCCTGTTTTCTTTTCAGGGTTGATTTTCTTTCATCATCTACATTCTTTTGCCACCGCTTAAAACACTTATCTACATCGTTTTTCATTTACAGTCACCTTTCTGCGAAAATGGGAAATGGGAAATTAGGAAATGGGAAGTATCTTGATTTACTTCCTATTTCCCATTTCTTACTTCCTATTTTTAAATGGCCGAAAGGATGATCATCACCTACGCCAGGACAAAGGTTCCACACCCAAAATGCGTATACTTCCCCACATGCAGAATGGCCGCCAGGTTGAGATAAGGAACAAGCGCCGGCGGAATCATGGGGAAATGCTGCGAGCCGATCCAGTTCCCCGGGCAATATGCAGATATACCATTAAGTTTGTCTATCCGCCTCAGGGGCTGCTTTGTCTGTTTCAGGACTTCCTGCCAGGGGGGCTTTACGTCCGCAAAAACGTCCTCCATCCGGCTGGTTATCCCGCGTTGTCCCGGGACTAACTGGTGTAAGCGGGCTTCAGTGGCCTTCAGAATATCCTGTAAATTTGGCTTCTTCCGTGGAGGGTCAAAGGTAAATGGGGTCAACCAGACTATTTTTCTTAACCGCTGCGGCGGCATCATCGTCAAAGTCTCTCCCTCCGCCCACTGTGTCGGTGTCGGCCGGCAGCGGAGATCGAGACGTCCTTCCTGCACCAATGGCTCCCACTCTAATCCCCGGGCTACGTATACCGAATCTATATCAGCGTGTCCCCACAATCTGAGCTGCCGTCTCCACTCTTTATTCGTAGTACTTCCGGCCTCTTCTATCGCGGGCAAGAGCAATTCCAGGAAAAGACCGTGATCCGCATCTTCTCCCATCAATTTCAATTCCCATAAGATGATCTCTCCCCGCCCATACATCCGCTTACCCGGATAAATATACAAAACTGCTTTAATCGGCCACGACACATCCGGTAAAGCCAAAGACCCTGATTGTTTTTGGGCAGGTGAATCACTATCCAGGTCTTCATCTTTATACCTGTTCAGGGAAGTCAGCGCTTTACGCCATGGGCGGGCCTCGTGCGTGGGCAAACGTTGGGCAATAATTGACCCCAGCGTTAATGACAATTCCATGGAGAAATACCTTGGCAAGCGCACCAGCGAACTGTTGACCCGCCACACTAATAAATAGCGGAGCAGCCTAATAGGAGGATTTGTAGCCCACATAATTTATCAATTCATAAAAGAACATCACCCGGTTCCGCGGCCAATTCCGAATCTTCCAGGCATCCAGCAAGTCTTTCGCCCTTTGGTTCAGGTTACCCAGAAATCGTCCCCAGTAGAACCCTTCCCCGAATTCATCATCTCTGGTCAATAGTTCATAAAGAATCTTTTGTTCCTCGGGGTACAATACGGAACGAAATACCATGCCCATTTCCAACAGGCTCAGAAACTCGGATATTTCAAAGGTTAATAAACCCTCCCGGTCAAACTTGCGGGGCTGTAAGACGTCATAAGACCGGATATAGAACCGGACCCGCAATTTGTCCATGGGAAGATAGGTTTCATGGTGAATAGCCCGGGAGATAATATCTCCCATCCCTATCCCATTCTGTCCTGTGGTAGGGAATATTTGAAGGTTGCCTTTTAGCTTTGCCCCATGATAGAGGACAATTTCCCGCAGCCAGGGTTGTAAATCCTTTCGCCGGATCACCACCAGAAAATGGTTGTCATCATGGACATAAGTCCCAAGAAGACGCGCCTCCTTAAAACCCGTCCCACGGCGCAACTGTTGCGGCAGACAATTGACAAAACCCCAGGTTACCAGGGCCTCCCTGGCCGCATTTCCCAATCTGTAACCCTTCTTCCGAATAGTTTGGCAGAAGGGACAGTACTCACTCTTCTCCGCCCGCGGGTAAATCCAGCACCGCGAGCAGGGAGTAGTCAGCCCCGTGGGAGGGGGGCCCGGATTCCCGTTATGGGCCAATGACATCTTGAGTTTGTCGAAGTAATCAGGGTCTTCTTTTAGACACCGTAAAATCGCTAACAGCTCCGGGCCGCTGCGGCTCCGTCGTAACCAATCAAAGTTGCTCAGCATTTAACGCCTTTTGCAGTTCTGCATAGTATTTGATAACACCGGGGGCAACCCATTGGGTCACATCAAGGGGCAGATGCCCTGTCTGTTCCGCCTTACCGGCATAGCGGCCGACCCAGTCAACAAGGAAACTCTCCGGCAGGGCCTGAAAGCGCAGGCTGCCAAAGCCTAAGTAACGGCTATTACCTATCTTGTGCGCCAGCCCTTTCTCCAATACCAGAGACCAGATCAATCGCTGCAGCTCCTCCTCTTCCAGGTTCCAGAACCGCAGCGTAAAACGACACTGAGAACCGGGCAGGATAGCCCGCACGTAACTCGCCTGCGGTGTATCAGGATCAAAGGCCTCCATTTGCTGCACAATGGGCGCTAAAGGGGCATGGGGAAAAACCCGCCAGTTCTGGCCAATCAACCGGACGGTGACCGTCTGACCAGGCGTTTTTTCCCAGGCATTATTTCTATATTGCCAGTTTCCGTAGGGATAAGGCAACTTGAACCAGGCCAGAGCCGGCGCATCAAACACAGCAAAACTACACGAGACACGCCCCATGATCGCCTGGTTTGGCCCGTCTCCTACCCAGCCGAACAAGCTGTCGGCTGGATTCAGCCGGCTGATATCCGGGCCGGGCAGCATGGAATCACTGGCAATCGCGTACAGGTGGTAAAGCATACCCTTGAGGCTCTTGCTGGGCAGGGCATACCTGCGATCATCGCCGCGTCGCGCTGCTTCGGGTGGGGCTATTGAGAAAAAATCCCAGCCATTGACCGGTTGACCATCTATGACCGCAGTGTAGGATGGCTCACCACTTTCCCGGATGTTAACAGGAGTCAATACTTCACCTCTGAGGGCCAGTGTGCCGCAATACCCGCCAAAGGCCCGGTGGGAGATAAAGCCCGACCTGGCCCTGGGCGGTGTGTTAGTCTTTACCGGGCCTTCAGTATCGAGGGGAAGAGCAGGTTGCAATGCCTTTGCGGCTGCCTCGCCTTCAAGTTTCAATCTCTGCCAAAAGCCGGCCCGGGTAAGTGTTTGGCCCTCAAACAACTCCTGGCTGACGCCTTCCGGGTCGGTCGTAAGCCAGCACAGGTCCTTCACTGTGGCCGGCACCCAACCAAACCCGCTTGTCTTTTCGCCTCCTATCGGAATGTCACCTTGTTGAAAATCCCGGATCAAGTGCTTAAGTAAGAGGACTGCCTCTAAATCGTATTCGGTGATATCCTGCAAATCCAGGCGTATATTAAATGAGAGTTGTTCTCCATAGGCATACAGATAGTCTGCCTTGGCTGTTTCTACAGGTTGACCGGTCCTGGCATTCATGCGAACCCCATCCATTGAACACCATGTGTGCTCCGGATTGTGGGGATCCGTGAGGTAAGCATCTGAGAAGAAAATTTTTCCAATGCGCCTCTGCGCGCCGAAAAGACAGGTTAACATCTGCTCTGTACGTTCAGATTCGCCCCACAACGTCTTCAATATCTGTGAGGCCCGTTTCCGGAAAGCGCCTTTAATCGTACTGCCGGGAATATATGCCTCCCAACTCCCTTCACTTTGTGAAGAGGGAGCCCAGGACATCATCCGCATGAAGACGGTGTCATAGGGTTTGCCATAACGGCGCGAAATTTTAGCGTTTAACGGTCCGCCAGCCCGAAAATCAGTGTGGTCGGGCTGGGCCAGTTCCTGCCGCGTTCGGTTACGATAACCTTCCAGGAAATCGATAAAGTTCCGGTCATTGGTAATACTTTTATTCAAATTCCAGGCATGGAGCATGTGATGATATTGCACCCGGTAATGGGCGTCCAGGAAGTTACGCCATTCTGTAATCGATACACCCTCAGGCGACTGCTCCCGATTGCCCCACCGGGACTCGGAAATCTTGCCGTCACGCAGCATTTCTTTGATTTTGATGTGCTCCTTGCGGCTGTTAATTTCTACATCCACCCAGGAATCACTTTCCAGTAGTCTGATTTGCCGGTCTACCTGGTGGGTTAATTGTGATAACACATTTTGACATGCCTGGCTTAACGTAGCCGTTAAGGCCGGCTCATCTTCTATTTGCGAAGACAGTTGGCCGGCTAAAGCAGCATCCAGTCCCAGGGCATCCGCTGCTTCTTGCCACGTCTCCTGGTTTAACTCGTGGACGGTCCGGGTTTCGGATTGCATAGCTTCCAGAACACGGTTGGCCATGTTGGCTTTGCTGCCGAGGACGTCGGTAATAGCAGTTTTAGCGGAGTCTTTACTGGGGAAGGGGGTGTCGGACAGCGGTTGGAGGCTGTTGATAATTTGCTTTGAGAGGCCATATTTTCCTTTGCCGAGTTTGGCCAGAGCGGCTGAGGGTAATGTCCACATTTCGGCTTCTTTGACGGATTGATCTCGCAACCAGATAGCAATAACTTGAGGCAGATACTGACTTACCTTTTGGAGCCAATCGCCCGGGCTGAGAATAGGGCCGCCAAAGCTCATCTTCAATCGTTCGCGGACAGGCTCCGGGATATCCCGCATGCCTTCCAGGAGTATGCGGCCCTCAACAGCAGCAAAGGCAGGTGTTGAGGGATCAACTTTGCCCCAGTTCCAACCGACCAGGACAGGGTTCGCGGCGTTAAAGGTCAAGGAGACAGCTAAGTGATTGGCCCGGGCCTGGACTTCAGGCAGCGCAGTCCCGGGCGAAAAGGGGATATCCATTTCGAGTCGGCAGCGGCCTAACCCCTTGCTTTTGCCTGCCCCGAACCAGAAGCGGCCTTCTTTTAACTCCTGGAGCATATAGAACAGCTTGTCCCTGTTATCACCCCGGCTCAGGATGTCGTCATTAACATATAAGTTGAACTTGAATACCGAATTGCGAAATAAAGTCTCCATCTTGTAATTGGCGTTGGCTTCCGCGGCCCATCGGTCCTCGTCCAACTTAATACCCATGCGCAGGTCGAAGAAACGATCCGGCGGATAAGCGCCTTCCTGTAGGTGACATCCGGCCTCGGTAATTAGATTGTGTGGGATCTGGCTCCCATACAGCCGCCGCCACATCCGGTTGAAAAGGCCTGTGTTTTTGCCGTTCTTGGATTGCCCGATAAAGGCGTCCATTAAAGATTCGGCCGTGCCTGATATTTCTCCCGCCAGGGAGACTAAGCGTTGGGTGCCATCTTCGTCACGCGTAAACATGGTCTTGCGGGCATTGCCTCTGTAAATAGGCGATTCCGCAAAGAGCTTTCCATTTAAAATCATAACTGTTTACCTCCTTTTGTTTGTTTTCCTTGATGTGATGGCCTTGTTCATCGTTTCGGCCATTTTAAAAATAGGAAGTAAGAAATGGGAAATAGGAAGTACATCAAGGTACTTTCCATTTCCTAATTTCCCATTTCCCCTTTAATCGATACTGAGGATCGCCCGGAAGGCCTCCTGGGGGATAGCAATCCTTCCGACCTGCTTGAGCCTCTTTTTACCCGCTTTTTGTTTCTCTAAGAGCTTTCGTTTTCTGGTTATGTCTCCCCCATAACATTTTGCCGTTACATTCTTTCTTAAGGCCGGAATAGTCTCACGGGCAATAACCTTAGCGCCAATAGCCGCCTGAATAGCCACCGCAAATTGCTGCCTGGGGATAACCTCTTTTAATTTTAAAGCCAAATCCCGGCCCTGAAAATAAGCCTTCTCTTTAGGCATAATACTTGACAGGGCATCAACTGCTTCAGCAGCAATAAGTATATCCATCTTAACCAGCTTAGTTACCCGATAACCAATATGTTCATAGTCAAAGGAGGCATATCCCCGGCTGACCGACTTGAGCCGGTCATAAAAATCCCGCACGATTTCATTTAAAGGCAGTTCATAAGTGAGGACAACCCGTGTGGCATCTAAATATTCCATGTCCTTCTGAATTCCCCGTCGATTTTGAGTTAATCGCATAACTCCACCTAAGTATTCCTGGGGCAGAATGATAGTAGCTTTGATAAAAGGTTCCTCCATAACGGATATCTTAGAAGGGTCAGGGAAATTACTCGGATTCTCCACTTCAACTATCTTTCCGTCAGTGTGGGTGATCCGATAGGGAACGCTGGGCGGGGTGGCAATAAGCTCCAGGTCGTATTCTCTTTCTAAACGTTCCTGGATTATCTCAGAATGAAACAGCCCCAGGAAACCGCATCTGTATCCAAAGCCAAGGGCATTGGAACTTTCCGGCGCATAAGTCCAGGAAGTATCATTTAAGTGAAGTTTTTTTATGGCCTCGGAAAGGCCTTCATAGTCTCGTGGATTAATGGGATAAAGTCCACAGAAGACCATTGGTTTAGCCTCTTTGTAGCCTGGTAAAGGGACTTTAGCCGGCCGCTGGTAATGGGTGATTGTATCCCCGATCTTAGTGTCGGCTATATTTTTGATCCCGGCCAGGCAGTAACCTACTTCGCCAGCCTTAAGCGCTTCAGTTTTAACAAGACTAAGCCGGAAGACACCCACTTCGCTTACCTGGTAATCTTTCCCGGACGACATTAGTTGAATCCTGTCTCCGGCCTTTATTATTCCATCCATACCCCTGAGATAGATCACCGCTCCCTGGTAAGAATCAAACCAGGAATCAAAGATAAGGGCCTTCAACGGGGCATCCGGGTCACCCTGAGGCGGGGGTATACGCCGGATCACGGCCTCCAGTATATCCTCAGTGCCTGTCCCTTCTTTGGCGCTGGCCGGGATACATTCTTCGGCTGAAAATCCCAGATTGTCTTCCAACTGTTTTTTAACTGCCTCGATGTCAGCCGCAGGCAGGTCTATTTTATTGAGCACCGGAATAATAACCTTTCCCTGTGACCGGGCCAGGTGCAAATGGGCCAGGGTTTGGGCCTCCACTCCCTGAGAGGCATCTACTATGAGAATAACCCCTTCGGTCGCAGCCAGACTGCGAGAGACTTCATAAGTAAAATCAACGTGGCCGGGAGTATCAATCAAATTAAGCATGTACGTCTTTCCATCCCTGGCCTGATAAGTAAGCCTGATCGGATGGGCCTTAATAGTGACACCGTGTTCCCGTTCCAGTTCCATATCATCCAGAACCTGCGCGCGCATAATTCTCTTATCTAATGTCCCGGTATATTCCAAAAGGCGATCGGCCAGGGTTGATTTTCCATGGTCAATGTGGGCGATAATAGAAAAGTTTCTGATCTGGTTTAAGTACATTTTATGACCCGCTCTTTCTTAATCTCTTGCATTCCTTTGAGGTAAGCGTTCACGGAACGCTGAAATCGGAAATTAGAAATTGAGCCTTCGGGATGGTTCACCTTACTGTGAAAGCTTGCGACGAGGGGGAAATATCGGCCTTGTTCATCGTTTCGGCAAAAAGTGCTTGACCAAATTGGGTGTTGTAGTTGCAGAGCTTGCTCTGCCGTCCTGTCGAGCAAGCTCGACCACTACAAAATTGATCCCATTGCCCAAACGATGAACAAGGCCGAAATATCGAATATCGAACAAGGAATAATGAATGTCGAAGGAAAAAGGGGAACAAGACTTCATAATTCGAAATTCTTTATTCGATATTCGATATTCAATCCACAAGTTTTCACAGTAAAATTGTAGATTATAAACCGTCCCGAGCCTTCAGACCTTTGTGTTGTTGATGAACGCGGCCTTGTCCATTGTTTGGGCCAGTAGCGCACCTTCCCAAAAGCTTTAAGCTTTCGGGAAGGTAAGGTTGCAAGTCTAACTGGCCGAAACGATTAACATCGCCCCAATTTCTAATTTCTAATTTCAAGCCGTGAACGGCTACCGTTATTTTTTTCATTCTTCTACCTCAAGCTCGGTTTCCCAGACTACGGCCGAAAAATGATTTTTTCTGAAATGGTATTCAAACCCACATATTTGTAAAAAATCTTCAGCTATTTTCTTGATCAATTTACTGTTTGGTTTCACTAATGTTAATCCGAGACACCCACCACCGCCTGAAATAAGAGTATTTCCCCCAAACTCGATCATTAGATAATCTTCGGCCAGGGCATCTCTTGAGTTAGTCAAAAAGTCATTAAATTTATCCGGGGTGCAGATGAATTCCTCATCTCTTTTTTGGAGAAAGAGTTCTATCCTGGAAGGCACAAAAAGTTGAATCAGTAATTTAACAAATTCGGCTACCTTAATGGCTGGCATTTCAAAATCAAGCCCCCCTGAATCAGCCTGGACATATACCTTAGGATCGCCTATTCTTCTTGCTTTTTCCGGCTTGCCGGCTTTTTTTAGTCGCTTAAACTCATTCCAATTGAAAGAGTTAGCAAACTCCATCTTTTCTTCAGCGGATAAAAGGCTCAGAATTTCAACCAGGGCTTTAGGGATGGTTGAAGCAGCTACAGTTGATTTCAAGTTTTCCATTTAATTTTACCCCCACGCTCAACTTCTCCGGAGCTATAGCTCTTAAGATAAATATTTTGGCCTTGTCCATCGTTTGGGCAAAAAGTGCTTGAGCAAATTGGGTGTTGTAG
>JASEGY010000008.1 GCA_030019105.1 bacterium
TATATAACCTGTCTTGAATTCGCTTACCCCAAAATATTTATCTTAAGAGCTATATTTCCCATTTCTTACTTCCTATTTTAAAATGGCCGAAACGATGATCAATGCCCAAATAGTTGTTGGTAGTTCAGTTTGATGGGAGTTGAATGAGAGAGTCTGTAATCCGCAATCCGAAATCCGAAATCCGAAATCCGATAAGGCCCGGCCTGAGTTGTCTCTTAGAAGAAAGATCAGAGATACTCAAAGGCCGGGCTATTGGCCTCATTACCAATATCACGGGGGTAGATAAAGAGGGGAAGAGAAATATAGACCTTCTGTGGGCCAGGGATGATTGCCATCTGACGGCCATCTTTTCTCCGGAGCATGGCCTGAAAAGCGATGTCCTGGATGCTATCCCGGTGGACTCCGCCTTTGATTCTTCAAAAAAACTGCCTGTTTACAGCCTTTATGGAGAGCATAAACAGCCAACCCGCCGGATGCTGGCCGGGATCAACCTCTTGATCTTTGATATCCAGGATATCGGCGTCCGCTATTATACCTATATCACCACCCTGGCTATGGCTATGGAGGCCGCAGCTAAAGAGGGCATCCCTTTCTTAGTCTGCGATCGCCCGAATCCCCTCACGGGGAAAAAGGTGGAAGGAAATATCCTTGATCTTAAATTCAGGTCATTTGTCGGATATTATCCCATTCCGATAAGACACGGCATGAGTGTGGGTGAACTGGCCTTGCTTTTTAACCAGGAATACGGAATCGGCGCTGAGCTCGAAGTAGTTAAAGCTGAAGGCTGGAGGAGAGAGATGTGGTTTGATGAAACCGGTCTTCCCTGGATACCCCCCTCGCCGGATATGCCAGGATTGAATACGGCCGCTCTCTATCCTGGAACCTGCCTCTTTGAAGGGACTAATGTCTCTGAAGGAAGGGGGACTTCAACACCCTTTGAGTTAATTGGAGCGCCCTGGTTGGATGGAGAAAGACTGGCAGCAGAATTAAACTCCCTGGCTCTTTCTGGTGTAAGATTTGCGCCTGCCGGCTTTAAACCAACCCGATCCAAATATGCCGGGATAGATTGCAGCGGCGTTAAGGTAATGGTGCTTGATCGTGAAAACATCGATCCGATCCGGACAGGGCTTAATATGCTTGCCCTTATTAAAAGGAATCACGCCACCGGGCTTAGTTGGTTAAAACGGGATGAGACCTATTTTTTTGATCGACTGATCGGAACCGGTCAGGTGCGACAACAACTGGATGCCGGGGTTTCAGTGGAAGCAATTATGTCTTCCTGGCTGAAAGAGATGAACCGATTTCTGGTAACCAGAAGGACCTGTTTGCTTTACGATTAGTAAGCGTTCACGGAACGCTGAAATTAGAAATTGGAAATTGGAAATTGAGCCTTCATACTTTTGTGCTGTTGATGAATGCATTCAATCTTGTTCTACTTGTCAAAGTCGTACCAGACCATATCTGATAACTCTTCGGCCAGTTTATAAACATCTAACGCATAGACTCGCTTCATCTTTTTCACCAATTTCGGCATGGTTCAAAAAGGGTCAGTTTCGGGTAACACCTGGGGAATACCTTCCCGAAAGCTTAAAGCTTTCGGGAAGGTAAGAATGTCACCCTGATTTGAACCATGCCCCAATTTCTAATTTCCAATTTCTAATTTCAAGCCATGAACGGCTACAAAGGGTTTAAATAATGCCTGCTACGGTTCAGTGTCTCCTTTGTAAAAAAGAATGCAAGTTAGTTGAGGGACAACGGGGAGATTGCCGGGTTCGGGTCAACCTGGAAGGTAAGTTGATGACCTTAGTCTATGGCAAGCCCTGTGCCGTCCATATAGACCCTATTGAGAAAAAGCCCCTCTACCACGTCCTGCCTACGACGGGGGCCTTTTCTATCTCCACGGCCGGCTGCAACCTTCATTGTAAATTTTGCCAGAACTGGCAGATCTCGCAGCGAGAGCCGGAAGATACACGGAATATTGATCTTTCCCCGGAACAAGTCGTAGAATCAGCCATAAAGGCCAACTGCCGAAGCATCGCCTATACCTACGCCGAACCCATTATTTTTTATGAATACATGCTTGATACTTGTAAGCTGGCCCACAATCGCCGGCTTAAGAACCTGTGGATTACGGCCGGCTTCATTAACCGGGAGCCATTAAAAGAGCTCTGTCTTTATATGGATGCGGCCAACATTGATCTCAAGTCGATCAGGGAGGATTACTACAAGGATATCTGCTCCGGAGAGGTGGGGCCGGTCCTGGAAACTATTAAGACGGCCAAAGCGGCCGGCGTCTGGGTAGAAATCACCAACTTAGTTGTACCTACCCTGAACGACAGCCGTCAAGAGATCGAAGACCTGGTAGATTTTGTCCTCTATCAGCTTGGTCCGGATATTCCTCTCCATTTCTCCCGTTTCCACCCCATGTATCAATTAAAGAATCTTCCCCCTACGCCGGTTTCCACCCTTGACATGGCCAGAAATCTGGCCATAGACAAGGGTCTTTACTACGTCTATGCAGGCAATGTCCCCGGCCATCCGGGAAATAATACTTACTGCCCTAACTGCAAGGGGCTTATTATCGGGAGGACAGGCTATCTTATCCTCAAAAATAGGGTTCAAGATGGAAGATGCGAAATCTGCGGCTTTAAGATAGCCGGAATTTGGGATTAATAAATCTGGCTGGTAATTACTCAGCCCTCATTTTTTGTGCGGCTGAGCAGTTACGGTTTTCAGAGCTTTATTGTTGACAAACAGAAGATTTTCCTGTATACTAAAAACAGAATACGGATAGAAGCTACGGACACCTGACAACTGACAAAGGAAATTATTATGCTAAACAGGTTACCCTTTTTACTTTTAGCCGCCTTAATAGGTAACTTTATCTCTGCCCCCCGGGTATCTTCCTCTGAATTCGTCCCCGGAGAGCTTATCCTCAAACTTAAGCGCTCTCCGGACCTGAGCAGCCTCGATCTTCATAAGAACGGACAGGGGATACTGACTAATCTCCCTACCCTGGATGAATTGAACAGAGAATTCAATGTAACTGAAATGAGGAAATTAATCGAGATTCATCCTCCCTTCAGGGACATCTTAATTCAGGCCATTGACCTGACCGATATCTACAAACTTATCCTCCCGGCGGATTGTGATCTGGACGCAGTGGCTGCGGCTTACCAACAAAATCCATTAGTCGAATATGCTGAGCCCAATTATATTCGTCAGACTAATTATACCCCCAATGATCCTTTTCTCTCATGGGGACTTACTAATATTGAGGCCTACTCTGCCTGGGATATCACCGCCGGGACCAGTGATGTGGTCATTGCGGTGGTTGATACCGGCCTTGACTGGGACCATCCTGATCTATCAGATAATATCTGGATTAACCCTGGTGAAATCCCGGATAATGGGGTAGACGATGATGGGAACGGCTTTGTGGACGACTACCGGGGTTGGGACTTCACTGATGCCCCCGGTGGCCCTGCTGCTTCGGGAGAGGATTATCTTGATCGAGATAATGATCCGATGGATTTTCATGGGCATGGAACCCATGTGGCTGGTATCGTAGCTGCGGTGGCCGACAATGGCATTGGATCAGCCGGTCTGGCTTACGGCGGCAAGGTGATGGCTGTCCGGTCAGGATATAAAACAGCCGGCGGAAGTGGATGGCTGGAAGATGACGACTGTGCCGCCGCTATTATTTATGCCGCTGACAACGGGGCTAAGGTAATAAATATGAGTTGGGGGGGGCCTTCTCCCTCCAGCGTAATCCAGGATGCCCTTAATTATGCTGCCTCGGCCGGATGTCTGCTAATAGCCGCGGCTGGGAATAGTAGTAGCTCATCCCCTTTCTACCCGGCTGCTGCCGGCAATGTATTAGCCGTGGCCGCTACCGGCAGCAATGATAGCAAGGCAAGTTTTTCCAACTATGGTGACTGGATAGATGTATCTGCCCCGGGAACAGGGATTTATTCCACCCTCTTCGATAATACTTATGCCTCCTGGAGCGGCACTTCTATGGCTGCCCCATTTGTGGCTGGATTGGGCGGACTTATCTTTTCTCAAAATCCTGACTGGGATCGGGAAAGGGTGGCCCAACAAATCAAGGATACAGCCGATAATATTGATTCTATTAATCCCTCATACGCCGGTCTGTTAGGGAGTGGCCGGATAAATGCTTACCAGGCCCTGCTTCCTGAAACACAGCCCCTTGAAATTGTCCGGGGCCCTTACCTCTCTTCGGTTACCACGAATTCTATCATTATCAACTGGGGAACGAATGTTTCCGGTGACAGCCGGGTCGACTTCGGGCTTACTTCCGCTTATGATCAGAGTGAATACAGCTCAACCCAAACCACCAGTCACTCCCTCACCTTGACCGGACTTGAAACCTCAACTACTTACCATTACCAGGCAACCAGTCAGAACGGAACCACTGTCTCAAGCCAGGACAGAGCCTTCCGCACAGCGCCCTATTCCCATGAACCCCTTACCTTTGCCGCCTTTGGTGACACCCGCACAGGACATGATGCCCATCAAACCCTGGTTAATGCCATTCACTCCTGGGGGCCTGATCTGGTAACTAATACAGGTGATCTGGTTAATAATGGTTGGCATACCAGTGATTGGGAGACCTTTTTTGAGATCAACCGGGAATTGATGAAAGAGATTCCATACTATGCCTCAATAGGAAACCATGAGTATTATTACGAAACCACTTGCCCTCTTTATTTTGAATATTTTGCCTTTCCGGGCAATGAACGCTGGTTCTCCTTTGATTATGGGAATTCGCATTTTATCTTCCTGGATACCAACCGCGTGGAGTGGTATGAGACAGGCACAGAGCAGTATAACTGGTTAGCCAATGATCTGGCGGCGCATACTAATGCTGAATTCACCTTTGTCTTCTTTCATCAACCACCATATAGCTCATCAAGACATTGTGTTTATGACGGCTATGCCCCAACGATGCGGGCTGCCCTGTGTCCCCTCTTTGAAGATTATGGGGTAGATATTGTCTTTAACGGGCATGACCACAATTATGAACGGAGTCTGGTTAACGGGGTTAACTACATTGTGACCGGCGGGGGCGGGGGACCTCTTTATGGGAAGGAAGTAGATAATGATTGGAGTCTCGTCTTTCAAGAAGTTTATCATTACTGCCGGGTTTCAGTTAACGGAACCATGGCCACGATGCAGGCCGTGGATATAAACGGAAATGTCTTCGATACCCTCCAAATCCAACACGGGGAGCAATTAGTCTGTACCATTACCTCTCCACCAGAGGATACCTGGCTTACCGGGACAGTGACTATCTCGGCTGAAGCTGCGGGACCGAACGATATTACCCGGGTCGAATTCGGTTACTCGACTAATTCTACGGATGGCCAAAATGGGAACTGGTTTGACTGTCCGTCAAGTCCTGACTTAACCGCTCCTTATTCAATCCAGTGGGCTACCCAACCCGCTGCGGGGACCGATTCCACTGTCTGGCTAAGGGCCAGGGCTAAAGACAACTCAGGGATTTATTCCAGCTACGATACCAGGCTGATCAAGATTGATAACCAGGCCCCTGCCTTTGCCTCCTGGACTCTTAGCCCTTCTGATCTTACCGGAAGCTCAAGCGGACCATTTACTGTCCAGGTAGAGATTGTTGAGGCTGGTTCCGGTTTGAGTGGGTCCGTCCCCCAATTTGATTACCGGATTGATCCAGGGAATTACGATGGCTATGAAGATATGACCTCTGAAGGCGGAAGTAGCTGGTCTTACCAAATCCCTGAGCCGGTTGGAGGTTGGGCATCTCAAATAGAAAGGACAATTCATTGGCGCGTCAGATGCAGTGATGTACTTGGCAATGAAGGGATCAGCGATGAACAGGCAGAATTTATCGAAGACGATATTGCTATCCCATCATTATCCATTGTCTTACCTGCTGATACCCTGCCGGCTGGTTCAACCTTCTGGGCTAATATTGTTCTGGGGGAAGATACTAACCCGGTGGAGGACCTGCAGGGGCTTTCATTTATTCTCACTTGCAGCGACCCAACATCACTTACTGTTATGGAACCAACTGAAGCACATGTCCTTATCGAGACGGGCAGCTTTTTAGGCCCGGATTTAGTCAAGGTATCAAAAGCAAACCAGGCAAATAGTGAAATAAGAGTGGGGCTATCCAGAAAACATCCTGCGGGCGGGGCCACTGGTTATGGGCGGATCGCCCGGATAAAATTCTATCTCTCCCCGGGAACAGAATTGGGCAGCAGCATCTCCTTTACCCTGAGCGAGGTTTCTGCTTATAAATCCAATACTGACCCTATTCTTTTATCTCCTCAGGGGGCAGAGGTTACGGCGGGTAATCTCCTGGTCTGGCCTGGAGATACCGATAACAATGGAATAGTTAATGAAGCCGACATCTTGCCGATAGGACAATACTGGCTTATGGAGGGGCCGGCCCGGTCAGGGGATTTTCCGGTCGAGTGGCAGGGATATTCGGCTGCTGCCTGGGAAGTTCCTGAGGCCGCCTACGCCGATGCAGACGGAAATGGGCGAGTGGATGAGGCTGAAATCGCGGCCATTGGCCTCCACTGGGAGAGGAAGCACCCTGCTCCAGCGCCTTCACCAGGGAGAGATATCCTCTCCCTGGAGATTGACCATACCGGAAACCTGCCTGCCTATCGGGCAATGTATCGGTTGCTGGATACGGGGCAGGAGAGCGGGGGAGCAGAGGTGCGGGGGAGCAGAGGTGAGGCAATAGCCAGGATGAAGGGCTTTCTGGCGCAACTGATTGAGCTGGGCCTCAAAGGGCAGTCGCCGGAGAGCCCGACGCTGGGTCAGAACTACCCCAATCCCCTGAATCCGGAAACATATATCCCCTTTTCTCTCTCTGAGCCTGCCAGAGTGGTCATTCGGATCTACAACCTTTCCGGTCAATTGATCCGGGCACTTGATCTGGGTGAGAGCTTACCGGGGACTTACATCTCTCGAACTGAGGCGGCCTACTGGGACGGAAAAGATTCTGAGGGACAAGAAGTATCATCCGGGGTGTATTTTTATCAGCTTAAGGCCGGCGACTTTGTGACCACAAGGAGAATGATCGTCTTGAAATAATAGGAGATGTATCAATGGCTATCATCCCAGATGAAGCAAGAGAGAAGGTTGAAGAATTCCTGAATATGGTGGAAGCTTCTGGAGTACGCCTTGAGATGGTAATATTGTTTGGTTCTTATGCAACTGGAAAAGCAAGCAAGTGGAGTGATATTGACGTTGCTTTGGTCTCTAAAGATTTTACCGGGCTTAGATTTTACGACCGAAAGAAACTTAACCCATCCTTAATCAAAACAGATAAAAGAATTGAGATTCATCCTTTTAGGCCAGAAGACTTCAACGAAAAAGATCCTTTTGTCAAGGAAATCATCCAATATGGGTATCTTCTCAATAACTTGGGGCTCAGAAACCAGGTTTCTTGAAGAAACCTGGTTTCTACTCGCAAGTGCCCCGAAATATTGAGAAGATACCAATATGGGGCCAAAATCCCAAAGCTCGACCACTACAAATGGCCGAAACAATGACCATCGCCGGAAAGGTTATCAAAGAAATGATGAAAAATATATTATTGTTAGCGCTACTATTCCTTGTTGCCTGTGGGGATAAAGATAATAATAAGAACCCTATTAGCCCGCCTATTAGCCCGGTAGAACCTGAGATATCGGATTTATCGGTAGAAGTGAACCCCGGAGAAGCAATCATCACCTGGAAGACTTCGGTTGCCTCTTCACCAAAGCTAAGATACGGGCCTTGCCCTACTTATGGCTCAATCATACCTTTGCAATGGGGACTGGATCATCGGGTCGAACTAAAAGGGCTTTCTCCAGGAAGTTGCTATTCCGCCCAGGTAGATGAAAAGGATTCCTTTACATTTACCACCCCTTCCGAGGGACTAAGGATAGGCATGGTTCCGGCCTTAAAACAAGTAAAGAAAGGGCAGGAATTTGTAGTGGAACTCAAGGTAGCGGAAGCATCCTCCCTTTTTGGGGCAGCAATAAGGATAAACTTTGACGGGTCATTTTTAGAGGCGGTTAGGACCAAGCCGGGCGAATTTCTTGGCTCAGACATCCTCTATATTGATAAATCCGAGACCAGCACCGTTGGCCTTGGACTTACTATGAAGAAAGGCAATACAGGCGCTACCGGATCAGGGGTGATAGGGAGGATAGTCTTTGTCGCCGCGTCTGAAGGGACCGCAGAGCTAAAAATCGACCGCGAAGACTTAAGGTTGACCGACTCTGAGGGAAAGCCGATAAGTGGATTTAATGAAATTTCGGTAGGAGGAGCGCAAATTATAGTAGAAAAGTAAGCGTAGCCGTTCACGGCTTGAAATTGGAAACTGGACAGCAGTAAGTTCTCAGCTTTTCCCAGAATGAATACTCTGTAAGTTGTTGAAACTAAAGCCTTTTCTCTACGCGATTGCGTCTGAACTGCGAAAAACTTAAGTGTCGAAAAATCAAGCACTTATGGAGAACTTACTACTGACCAGTTGGAAATTGGAAATTGGGGGGAAGAAGGATGAAGCGAGTTTATGAGTTGGATGTTTACAAACTGGCGGAAGAGTTGTCAGATATGGTCTGGTATGACTTTGATAAGTGGGACAAAAAGGTTATGAAGTCTCAATTCCCAATTTCTATAGTGGTTAAGAAAAAGATTTTGGGGTTGGATATCCTTTGGAGTTCAGGCTTTAGCCTTTCATAAGTAATGAAATCCTAAAGGATTAACTCCGAAAGCTACATAGTCTATCTTGAATTCGCTTACCCCAAAATATTTATCTTAAGAGCTATAATTTCCGATTTCCAATTTCAGCGTTCCGTGAACGCTTACATTAAATCAAAGGAAGGCAAGACAAATGCAAAGGTATCACAGTTTGGTTTTCTGGTCTATTCTGGTCCTATTCTTAAGCACAACTCAGGCGTGGGGATCAGGCTTCCAGTACTGCCGCCTGATAGACATCACCAACGCTCAGGTATCCGGCGGGCCTCACACCAACTTTCCGTTCCTGTTCAACACCACCCTGGCCGACTTGAAGACTACAATAAACAGCGGCAAGGTCACCAACGCCAACGGCTTCGACATTATCTTCACCTCCGACGCTGCGGGCAGCACCAAGCTAGACCACGAGATTGAGAAATACACCGCCACTACGGGTGAGTTCATTGCCTGGGTGCGGATACCGTCGCTGGCGTCCGGCACAAATATCTACCTCTTCTACGGCAACAGCAGCGTCTCCGCCTCCCAGGAGAACGTTACCGGCGTCTGGGATACCAACTACAAAGGCGTATGGCACTTGAAAGAAAATGCCGCAGGAACCGGAACAATAGATTTGTATCAAGACTCTACTTCTAATAACAACGATGGCGATGATTTTGTTTCAGATAGTGAAAAATCAGGTAAGATTAACAATGGTCAGGGCTTTGATGGAAGTGACGATTATATTGATCTTGGCAGCGGTTTGAATATTGTTGATAATCATGTTACTATTTCCGCCTGGTCGAATATAAAGACGGCAAGGGCTAGCTACTCTAATGACATAGGTGATAATGACAGCTATAAGACAGGTTATGGAATACAATATAACAGTAGTAAGCCAAGTTTTGCTGTAAGAAAAAATGCTTGGTGGAATGTAGAATCTCCTAATGCAGTTGGAGTTAATGAATGGCATTATATTACAGGTGTTTATGATTATTCCGCCAACAGAGCAAAAATATATGTTGATGGTGTTGAGAAAAATTCAGCCAGTCCATTGACTGCTGGTATAGCGTCCTCAACTAAAAATTTTCGTCTCGGTAGCGAACCCTATGCTTCTCGTTATTCAGCTATTAAATTGGACGAAGTCCGCATCTCAAATATAGCCAGAAGCGGGGGTTGGATTACAACCGAGTACAACAACCAGAACAACCCTGGCGGCTTCTACAGCCTGGGCGCAGAGACGCCCGTGACTGCTCCTGTTGCTCCAAGTAATTTGGATGCCCAGGCTGTCTCAGGCAGTCGGATCGATCTTTTCTGGACAGACAATTCTGGTAATGAAGTGGGTTTCAAGATTGAGCGAAAGACCGGGGCAGGTGGAACCTACACCCAGATAGCTACTGTGGGCGCTGATGTTACGAGCTACAGCAATACAGGTCTTGATCCGAATACGACTTATTGCTATCGAGTCCGGGCCTACAATGCCGTGAGCGATTCCGGCTATTCCAATGAGGACTGTGCGACTACTCCTAATACAGCTCCTGATGCTCCAACTAATCTAAATGCCCAGGCATTCTCCAGCAGACAGATTGATCTCTCCTGGGCGGATAATTCTAACAATGAAACAGGCTTCAAGATTGAAAGAAAAACCGGGGCTGGTGGAACCTTCTCCCAGATAACCACAGTAGGGGCTAATGTTACGAGTTACAGCAATACAGGGCTTGATCCGAATACGACTTACTGCTATCGGGTCCGGGCATACAATGCCGTTGGTGGCTCCGGCTATTCCAATGAGAACTGTGCCGCCACTCCTGACGTAGCGCCTAATGCCCCGGCTAACCTGGATGCCCTGATTGTCTCAGACACTCAGATCGATCTTATCTGGACTGACAACTCTAATAATGAGACGGGCTTCAAGATTGAGAGGAAAACCGGGACCGGTGGGATTTTTTCTCAGATAGCCACAGTAGGGGCTGATGTTACGAGCTACAGCAATACAGGGCTTGATACGGGCACGACTTATTGCTATCGGGCCCGGGCATACAATGCCGTTGGCAACTCCGGCTATTCCAATGAAGACTGTGCCGCCACTCCCGGCATAATCCCCAATGCCCCGAGCAATCTGTATGCCCAGGCTGTCTCCGGCACTCAGATCGACCTTGTCTGGGCTGACAATTCTGACAATGAAACGGGGTTCAAGATTGAGAGAAAAACCGGGACTGGTGGGATTTTTTCCCAAATAGCCACAGTAGGGGCTAATGTTACGAGCTACAGTAATACAGTTGCTCCGGCCACGACTTATTGCTACCGGGTCCGGGTCTACAACGCCGGCGGCGACTCTGATTATTCCAACGAGCATTGTGCTCCGAACACTGATGTGCCCATAAAGGTTATCCTGCCGGCCGCTGCGCTTCAGGTCGGTTCTGAATTCGAGGTAGAAATACAGGTGGGAACCCCAGCCAACCCGGTGACTGACCTCTTTGCCCTTTCTTTCCGGCTAAATCACTCTTCGGATATTAGTCCGGTCAATCCGATCAATAAGAACATCCTGCCTGACCCGGAACTTTTAGGAGATAATCTGGTCTTTCATGCCGACACCCATAGTATAGAACTGCTTGGCATCGGGCTAAGCCGGAAAAAAAGTGTCATCCCGGTGGGCGCCTATGGATATGGACGGGTAGCCAGGATAAGGTTCAATCTCTCAGCTTATGCTGCCAGTGGGACCACGGTTAACTTTAGGTTTGAAGAAGAAACATTAACGGTCAGGGATTCGGAAGGCAATCCTATCTCCCTTATTCCTGTTCCGGCTTCATTTACCATTACCCCCTTTGTTGTCTGGCCCGGGGATTGTGATAATGATGGGGTAGTAGATGAAACTGATATTCTGCCGGTGGGTCGATGCTGGCTTGAAACCGGGCCGGCCAGGGGGGGAGGCGGTAACCCTTTTAGTTGGGAAGCCCGGGAAGCCACTCCCTGGACACCTGATCCCAACGCAACTTACGCCGATGCCAATGGAGACGGTGTGGTGGATGAAAAGGAAATTGTAGTTATTGGGATGAACTGGGGAAAGACTCATACTGCTGGAAATCCAGCCCGCCAGGCCGGCTCGGCCCCGCACAGGGAGATATTGAGCTCTCAGATCGATCACTCACAGGCATTACCAGCCTATCAGGCTATGTATCAACTGCTTAAGAATAGTCCTGAGAATAAGGCCGTCATTCAAATGAAAAACTTCCTGGCCCAATTAATCGAAATAGGCGCACAGAAGGCAATTCCGGTAAAACCCGGTCTGGGTCAGAATTATCCTAACCCACTCAATCCTGAGACCTATATCCCCTTTAGTTTGAGTAAACAATGCCAGGCAGCCATTCAAATTTACGATTTGGCCGGCCATCTTGTCCGGACCATTGATCTGGGAAAGAAAAATCCGGGGATTTATCTTAACCGGGAGCAAGCAGCCTACTGGGACGGCAGGGATAATGACGGCCGGGAGGTTTCCAGTGGTATCTATTTCTACCGGCTTAACGCCGGGGATACTGTTATCACCAGGAAAATGATCGTCTTGAAGTAAAATTTTAAAAGGAGGAATGTATTTTGATTATTACTATTTTAGCTGCGATAATTGCCCTGGGAGTAGTTATTCTATTTCACGAAATCGGACATCTTATTGTAGCCAAGCGCAATGGAGTAAAAGTGAAGGAGTTCTCTATCGGGTTCGGGCCAAAGATAATTGGAATTACGCGGGGAGAAACCCTGTACCAGCTCTCTCTTGTTCCGTTAGGGGGGTATGTCAGGATGGCCGGGGATAACCCGGATGAACCCTTGAGCGGGGAGGGGTATGAATTTTTTGCCAAACCACCCTGGACAAGGATCAAGATCGTCTTTGCCGGGGCAGGGATGAACTTTGTGGTAGCCATCTTTGCTTACTGGCTGGTTTTTATGCTGGGCATCCCCAGCCTTCATGTAGATAACCGGATAGGCAGGGTTCAAGAGGGATCGGCCGCAGCTAAGGCAGACCTGAAAGTCGGAGATTATGTCCTCAAGATAAATGACCGGGAGATTGAAGATTGGACCGATATATCTGAAACAGTTATTAAACATCCGGGGGAATCGCTGGCCCTTCTTATTTCACGGCAAGGAGAGAACTTGACTGTTCATCTTGGTGTAGAAAAAGATGAACAAACCGGACTGGGCTTTGCCGGGCTGGGACCTTTTCTTCCCTCTAAAGCAGGCAGCATCAAAGAAGGCTACCCGGCCCAAATAAGTGGCCTGGCCGAGGGAGACTTGATTACCGAAGTTAATGGAACACCTGTTAGTCAATGGCAAGAAATGGCTAATCTTATTCATCAGTTCCCTGAGCAGGAAATAACTATGAAAGTAAAACGGGGGGAGAAGACTTTTACTATCGGCATCACTCCCGTGGCTACAGAAACTATGGATGAAAAAGGGGAAGCAATCAAGGTCGGCCTGATTGGTGTTGGTCCTCCAACCATTATTAAAAAAGCCGGTCCCATCGGGGCCATTATTCAAGGTGGAGAAGAAACCCTGAATGCGACGAGAACCGTCTTTTTTGTCCTGAGTCGATTGATCACCGGACAGTTATCAGCCAAACTTCTGGCCGGCCCACTGGGGATTGCCCAGATGGCCGGAGAACAAGTTAGGGGAGGACTGTCGGCCTTTCTGGCTTTTATTGCCTTTCTTTCAGCCAACCTTGGCGTTCTTAATCTTCTGCCTATCCCTATCCTTGATGGAGGGCATATCGTATTTTTTATAGTAGAGCGCATCCGGAGGAAGAAGCTGGACACCAAGATTCATGAGTTAGCCCAACAGATCGGCCTGACCTTACTGGTGTGTTTAATGATCTATGTCACCCTCAATGACATCAGACGGGCCAAGGTATGGGAGAACTTTAAAGAACTATATCAGCAGTGGGTTGAGAAGGAATAACGTAACTGCTCAGGTTGTCAGGTTCATGGTTCAAAGGTTCACGGTTGGTCGCCTTGCGCTCTTCGTGTGGTACACTTTCGGAGTATCCTCTTCAAATCTAAGGGTAAGAGCCAAAGGGTTCAAAGTTCAGGGTTCACGGTTCCAGGGTTGGTCACCTTACGCTCTCTCTAACCTTGAACCTTGAACCTTGAACCTTGAACCTGAACATCTGCCTTTCAAACTACCCATTGCGCCATTTTGGCATACTACCACTACGTCAACATGGCGCAATTTACCTCTTCTTTTGTCTCCTTCCATTTTACCTTTGAATAAATCTTTGATAAACAAAGGGTCTTAGCCGGGAATAAAAAATATTCAATTGGCATGAAACTTGCTATATCTAAAGATCAGGTAAAGGAAAATGATCAACTCTATCTTAATTGTTGATGATGATAAAGCTACCCGGCAATCTTTAGAGCAGGCGATGTCCGTAAATGGCTATGAAACCTTGACAGTGGATGATGGATATATTGCCATAACTATTGTTAAGAAGAAAGTGATCGATATAGTCATTCTGGACGTTAATTTACCGGCGCAGAGTGGATTAGAAACCCTGCGCACGATAAAGATTGTCCGGCCCCAATTGCCGGTTATTATGACCAGCGGTTCTTCCAGGGAATCGGTAATAACAGCCGCCATGGAAGAAGGCGCTTCTTCTTTTATGAGGAAACCTGTTGACATCAAGTATCTGAGAAGAATAGTAAGGGAAATCCTGGAAATTGGTCCAGGTAATAACGCGTATTACTAAAAAAGAAAGGAGGAAAGTAGACTATGAAGATCAAACCGTTAGGTGATCGAATCATTGTCAAGCGGATCGAGGAAGAAGAGAAGACCAAGGGTGGACTTATCATTCCGGACACGGCCAAGGAAAAACCCCAGGAAGGAAAAATTATGGCGGTTGGCCCCGGCAAGGTAACTGATGAAGGTGAACGAATCCCTATGGAAGTCAAGGTAGATGATCGAGTTCTCTTCGGTAAGTACTCTGGTTCCGAAATCAAAGTGGAAGGTGAAGAGTATCTCATAATGCACCAGGATGACATCCTGGGGATCATTGAATAATTCAAAATAGGAGGTGAAAATATGGCCAAGCAGTTAATTTTTAATGAAGAGGCCCGAAGGGCTGTCCTGCGTGGTGTAGATGTTTTAGCTAATGCAGTTAAGACCACCCTGGGGCCAAGAGGACGGAACGTCGTCTTAGATAAAAAGTGGGGTTCCCCGACCATTACCTGTGATGGGGTGACCGTCGCTAAGGAAATAGAATTAGAGGATCCTTATGAAAACATGGGAGCCCAGTTGGTCAAAGAGGTGGCTTCCAAGACCTCGGATGTGGCTGGTGATGGAACAACGACAGCAACCATCTTAGCCCAGGCCATCTTTCGGGAGGGAGCAAAAAATATTACGGCCGGAAGTAACCCCATGAGTATGAAAAGGGGAATAGAGAAGGCCGTAGCGGCTGTATGTGATGAAATCGCAGCCAAATCAAAGAAGGTAACCGAGAAAAAGGAGATATCTGATATCGCAACCATCTCCGCTCATATGGACCGAACTATCGGTGATTTGATTGCTGATGCAATGGATAAGGTAGGTAAGGATGGAGTTATTACGGTGGAAGAATCAAAGACGATGCAAACCGACCTCGATGTAGTGGAGGGTATGCAGTTCGACAAGGGATATATCTCCCCTTACTTTGTGACCAATGCCGAAAAAATGGAAACCGTGCTGGAGGACCCCTATATCCTTATCCACGAGAAGAAGATTTCGATGATGAAGGATTTAGTGCCTCTTTTAGAAAAAATCGTGCAAATGGGCAAATCCTTCCTCATCCTGGCTGAGGATATCGAGGGCGAGGCCCTGGCTACTCTGGTGGTTAACAGGATCCGCGGGACACTAAAGTGCGCCGCTGTCAAGGCCCCGGGGTTTGGTGATCGACGGAAGGCTATGCTGGAAGATATTGCCATCCTGACCGGTGGCCGGGTTATTACCGAGGATCTGGGTCTTAAGTTGGAAAACGTGAGGCTGGAAGACCTTGGCCAGGCCAAGAGGATAAATATCGACAAGGAAACTACGACCATTGTTGAAGGGTCGGGAAAGAAGAGAGACATCGAAGGCCGGATATCTCAGATCAGGCTCCAAATGGAGGAAACCACTTCCGACTACGATCGGGAGAAACTCCAGGAGAGGCTGGCCAAGCTGGCCGGCGGAGTAGCTGTCCTGAATGTGGGAGCCGCCACCGAAACGGAAATGAAGGAAAAGAAGGCGAGGGTGGAAGATGCCTTGCATGCCACTAGGGCTGCGGTTGAAGAAGGAATTATTCCGGGCGGTGGAACAGTCCTGTTGCGGGCTCAAAAGGTAATAGACGGACTTGGCCTTGAGGGTGACGAAAAGGTGGGGGCCAATATCGTCCGCCGGGCATTAGAAGAACCCATTCGTCAGATAGTTGAAAACGCAGGGATGGAAGGCTCGATAGTCGTTAATGAAATCAAGGCCAGTTCAGATGACAACTTTGGTTATAATGCCTCGACTATGGAGTACACAGACCTCAGTGCGGCCGGAGTTCTTGACCCGGCCAAGGTAACTCGTTCGGCCCTTCAGAATGCAGCCTCTATTGCTGGTTTGATGCTGACCACCGAGTGTCTGGTGACTGATATTCCGGAAAAGAAAGAAGCCGGTCACGGCATGCCTCCTGGCGGCATGGGTGGCGGGATGGGAGATATGTATTAAGTCCAGGCTCAGATATGTATTAAGTCCAGGCTCAGAAACCAGGTTTCTTTAAGAAACCTGGTTTCTCTTTCTCAGAAGCCGGAAAGGAAAAGGGCATAGGGAATTTTTTCCCTATGCCCTTTTTGTATCTTCTCAATATTTCGGGGGCACTTGCGGGCGGAAACCAGGTTTCTTTTTGATAGCTACCCCTTTACTTTGGCGCTCATCCCCTACTACTTTGATTATGAAAATCTAATAGCACACGGATAACACGGATAGTACGGATTACCACGGATAAAATCAGTATAAATCCGTTAAATCCGTGTCATCCGTGTGCTATTAAAAGAGGAGTAGCTATTTCCACTGATTAGGTGCTTTTTTCTAAATCAAAGTACTAACGGGTGAGTACTTTACTTTCGACTTATTATTATTTTGCCTGTTCTTTTTATCTCATCAGCTAATACCCCACCGTGGTCAAAATCTTCCGGCCTGAAAGGAATTGGTTCAATTCTACTGTCGATTCCTTCTTCTCAAAGGTATTATTCGCCTTCTATCTTCAAATCTATCTCCTGTAAATGTGTTTGAAATCAGGGCAATGTCTATGTCACTTTCCTCTTTAGGTTCTCCCTTTACCTGGGAGCCAAAAATTATTACTTCCTGTATTGGTATATTATTTATTTCAAGCTCTTTTATATATTTCCTAACCAGTTCTATTGTTGAATTTGTTGTAATAGCCATTCTTTCAACTCCTGTATCTTTTTCATATATCCTTGAGTGAATTCCTTTGTACACTTCGTGTGAAAGGAAAACTTCTCAATTGAACTTTTTCCTCTTTACTCACTTGGTTCTCCTTGCCAGTCAAGAAGCTGTAAAAAAGCAAGAAACTTCTTCAAATCTCTTTCTAAAAGTGGTTTAATCCGGCTATATTTTTTCTCTAAGAATTCAATCTTGTCCCAGTCATAGTTGAACTCGAAATAATATCTCCTAAAGTGCCTGAATTTCAAAAATTCCAACAGAATAGAATGCACCTCATCTGAGATAACGGGTAATCTGTACTCCTCAATCTCAAGGGTCATCTTGTGTAATAAATCAGCATGCCACTTCTCCTTTTGCAACCTATTTTCGAAAAACCGTGATATTCTCAAGAATAGTGTCTCTAAGCAGGTATAGAAATCTACCATAATTTCGGCCACAACAATAGCGGAGGTCTCCTTCTTTCCCAGAAGAGGCAAATCATTCTTTGTGAACTCCTGGTAAAATGAGTCAATTTTTGCCAATACAGTCTGAGTCTTCTTAATTTCTCGGATCAAATCTAAAACAGGTTCATTTCCTTTCATAGACTAACCGTCCCTTTTCTCTTATGCTCCTGGCATGAATTGGTTCAATCTTTTCAATCTCCACCAAATCCAACGGGAAGTTGGTTAATTTATCGGCAGCTCCAAACATTTCAAAAAACTCTTCCGCAGATTTAACCCCTTCCACCGCAATGTCTATGTCTGAAATTTCAGAGAAATCTCTCTCATTTAGCAAGGAGCCCCATTGGTAAACCCGTTTGGGATTATACTTCTGAATTAACATTTCCTTAATTAGATCAAAATCATCCCAGGCTTTCTCAAAAAGTTTATGATTTTCCTGCCTTCTCTTTCGCTCTTTTTGCTGGATAAACTCTCGTGCCTTTTGAATGTCAAATTTACTCATTTTTTACCTCGAATGTCCATCTTTGCACCTCTGAGGTAAGATATCAAGAAGCCGCAGAAAGCCAACTATGGCAAAGATCAAGACATAGGGCATAATCGGCAAACGGTAGCGGGGAAGAGCAACAAAGAGAAAGATAGAGGTAATCGTAAAATAGAGGATTATAGCGATTAAAGGTAATTTATCTCTCCAGTTCTCCCTTAGCCCCACCCCTAAACCCAGGATAGCTAACAAGAGCACAAGGTAATCGACAATAGTTACACCTAATTTTATTTTAGGATGAGGCTGCAAAACCTTTACTCCCCCAGGAATCCAGAACCAGTACCGCTCAAATTTCCTTGCGCACAGCCGAAAATATCCTGACGGGTTATTGATGATATTCTTAATCCCTTCCCGGAAGCAGGCTTTATCCGCCTCAATGGGGGATAATCCTTCAATAATTCTATTATATACCTCCTGGTCCTTTGGACTATACTCTTGTGGGGAACCATAAGGAATTATCCCATCTGAGGAGGAATAGGTTGCCATCCAAAAATTCATTCCACCCCCACAATCTTGAACCGGTATAAAAGCATTAAATCTGACATAATTCCTGAACGTCCACGGAGCCACAGTGACAACCGTAGCAAGCAGAAAGATCGATATCCAGAAAAATTCCCTCTTCTTAAATGGCAAAAATAGGAACGCAAGATATAAAAAGAAAGGAAAAAGGAGGGTCATAGGACGACATAAGGTAGTTAATCCCATAAATATCCCACTAAGGACATACCAACCTGTTTGCTTCCTTTTTGTTGCTTTGGTCAAAAAGAGGATGCTTATCGCCAGCAGAAAGATGGCTAATTCCTCAGAAAGTACGAAGCCGGCCGTAGAAATAAGGGGGGGATAAAGAGCCATTACTGCCCCTGACCATAATCCAACTCTGCGGTCAAATATTTCTTTGCTAATAAAGTAGATAATAATGCAGCTTATGGCCCCCAGTAAAGCCTGGCTCAATTTTACGGCTAAATGGCTCTGTCCAAACAGGAAATATATCCCTGCCAGGAAAAGTGGATATAGCGGAGGCCTTCCTGCGCTGGGGATACCTGGCGCAGAAGAAAAACCGTCTCCTTTAATCAGACTTTTAGCTATGATCTCATAGCTTCCTGTATCCGGGGCATAAAGTGGTGGGAAGAAAAGAACAAAGGCTAATCTTACGGCTAAAGCTAAAATAAAGATGAACCAGAACGGTCTTTTGTTAATCAAATTTCCTCCTATACTCGATCAATTCCTACCAAAGCTTATCATGGAGAAAAAAGACTTGTAATTATTTCTCAAGTCATTTAAGGTTCGAATCTTCAATAATCTTCTTAGAAGATAAGAGGGCCGAAGGTAAAACTTCTTGTAAGCTGTATGATAATGTTTGGTAATTGTTTCTTGATTTACGGTGGGCAGATTCATAACGATATTAGCCAGATCATATTTATTCCAATTAGTAATATTTAAATGTCCATTCTTAACCGCCCAATCATACATCTCTGTGCCGGGATAGGGGGTAGTAATATTAAAAACAACTATATCCGGATCCAACTCTATGGCTAAACGCACTGTCTTTTCTAAAGTCTCTTTTGTCTCTCCGGGATTACCGAACATAAACATACAGCGAACATCCAGCCCTGTTTTTTTGGTTATTTCTACCACCTCTTTTACCTTTTCCAGAGAGATATGTTTTTTGATATTCTTAAGAATATTTTCGTCTCCTGATTCTACCCCATAGCCTATTTGATGACATCCGGCTTGTTTCATTAGCCCAAGAGTTTCTTGATCTATACAATCTACCCGAGACATACAACTCCAGGTAATATCCAGGCCCCTCTTAAGCATGAGTTCACACATGCCCTGCATATTCTTTCGCTTGGCGGTAATAGTATCATCGTAAAAGGATATCTCTTTTATCCCATAATCTTTAATCAATCGTTCCATCTCGCCCACAATGTTCGCAGGCGTTCGAAATCTCGTCCGCTTACCCATAGCCTCTGTCGAACAAAAAGTGCACTTCCCCGGACAACCACGGGAAGTCATCATGCTCATAGCCGGCAATCGCTTGTAATTACCTGTGGAAGGCTTATATTTCGCAATCGGCAGTAAATGATGCGCCGGGTAAGGAATATCATCTATATTCTCTATAAACTCTCTGGCTTTATTATGGACAGGCTTGCCATTTTCCTTAAATGATAAGCCCAATATATCCTCTAACGATCTGCCTTTCATCAATTCGGTTAAGGTGATTTCTCCTTCCCCCCTGACTACCAGATCGACAAATTCGTGGGAAAGGATTTCTTCGGGACGAAGCGTGGAATGGACTCCCCCAAAGATGATCCCTGTTTGAGGGAAGTTTTCTTTTACAAAGTGAGCTACTTCGAGAGCCCTGTTTATCTCAACGGTAGTTGCTGTCAGCCCTGCGAATTTCGGAGCCCACTCTTGCAGGATACTCTTTAATTCATCAGGTGTTATGGGCTCGGCTTGCATATCCAGGATCTTTACAGTAAATCCTTCTTTCTCAAGATAGGCGGCACAATAGGCTATCCCTAAGGCCGGCAGGCTTCTATCTATGGCCTTCCATATATTACCTTCCTTGAAAAGACGCGGAGGATTTATTAAGACAATATCCGTCATTTTTTCAATCCTAACCTTAGAAAAATCAAAGGCCTTAAAATACGCCACCAATCCCGAAAAGGGACCATCTTCGTATAGCCGTCATCTAAATGGTAAACTTTAGTGACCGGGGCCTCTTTTACTTTATAACCTAACTCTATGGTCTTATAAAATAAGTAGGGTTCTAATTCGTAGGTATCCAGCCAATCCTGATGCAGATTTATCCGTTTGTCTTTAAGCAGAGATGTCCTGAAGGCCCGAAAACCATTCGTGCCGTCGGTACACGGAAATCCGGTAAGTAATCGAAAGATTAAGGAATATCCCTTGGTGGTCACTCTTCTAAAGAGAGGCAAATTGACTGCCCTTTTACCTCCAATACGGCGGGAGCCCTGAATAAAGTCATACCCTTCTCCCACAATTGGCCTTACAACTATGTCCATTTCTTCTCCCCTGTCCTGATCGTCTCCACCCATAATGACTATAACATCAAACCCTTCCTCCAGAGCATATTCCATACCGGTCCGCAGGGCAGCCCCTACCCCCTTATTGCTGGAGTGACTTATCACTTTGGCTCCGGCCGCCTCAGCCTCTTTCCTGGTATTATCAGTCGAACCATCATCAACGACCAGGATTTCGTCCACTATTTCCTTTGGCGCCCCCAAAACCACCCGACTGATCTTTCCCTCCTCATTCAAAGCAGGAAGAACTAAAATAATTTTGTTTCCTGACATCATCTTTCCAATCCTTCTTTCAGGGCTAAAGCTACCCATTCAATCTGGGATGGGGTTAATTCCGGGAACATAGGCAAGGAAAGAATCTTGTCCGCATACTCCTCCGTTACTGGGAAATCTCCCCGGCTGTATTCCAGGTCCCGATAAGCCTCCTGGAGATGAATAGGCACAGGATAATGGATAATAGTGCCCACTCCTTTAGAGGCCAGATATTCTTGAAGGGCAGAACGGCCTTCTACCCGGATAATATATAAATGGTAGACGTGCCGGCTATCAGGGACTTCAACAGGAGTAGCACAGTCACTGTCCGCCAGCAATTGACTGTAGAGGCGGGCATGGCCTCTTCGCAGGTTGTTCCATTTTTCCAGATGGTTAAGTTTGACTCGCAGGACGGCGGCTTGAATGGTGTCTAAGCGAGAGTTGAAGCCTTTCTGGGAATGATAATACTTCACTCGCTGACCATAATTTCGGAGCAACTTCAAGGAGTCAGCAATTTCTTCATTATTGGTGGCCACTATTCCTCCGTCACCGTAAGCCCCTAAGTTCTTGCCTGGATAGAAGCTAAAACAGCCGGCATCTCCTATCGCGCCGACTTTTCTTCCTTTATATTCTGACCCGTGGGCCTGACAGGCATCCTCAATGACCTTGAGATTATGCCTGGCCGCTATTTCTAAGATGGCATCCATATCGGCCGGTTGTCCGTAAAGATGAACCGGGATGATGGCCTTTGTCCGTTCAGTAATTGTCTCTTCGATTTTAGATATATCTATATTGTAGGTTTGAGGATCAATATCTACCAGGACAGGCCTTGCCCCGGCATAGGAGATAGCCAGAGTTGTCGCAATAAAGGTATTGGCCGCCGTAATAACCTCATCCCCTGGTTGGACTCCGCAGGCCAGTAAGGCCAGATGAAGGGCCTCTGTGCCGGAGCCAACCCCTATCCCGTATTTAGCCTGATGAAAGCGGGCAAACTCTTCCTCAAACAACTCTACTTCTTTACCGAGGATAAAAGAGGTGTTAGTAATGACCTCAGTCATAGAATCATCCACTGAGTTGTAAATTTGGTGAAACTGGGCCTTTAAATCCAGAAAATTTACTTTGTCAGGCTGTTTCTTTTCTTTAGCCAGTTTATCCAGGAATTCCTCCGGGGTGTAAGCCGGCACCGGTGAATCTTTAAAGTCCTTCTTATTTCTGGTAATAATAGCCTCAAGACCAAATTGCTTAGCTGCTTCAATCTGAAGATTGTCTTCAAAATCAGGAAAGTCACTTTGCCAGGCAGCGCTAATAAGTCCTTTTCGCAAAGGGACTATTAAAAACTCTGAAATCTGTTCAGCAATCTCTTTCCTGGCCTGTCTTTCTCCAACCCTTTTTACATGGAGATAATGGAGAGTCGGGATACTACCGGCCAAAATCCAGCCCTCTATTTTTTTAGTCTGGGCCAAATCAATGACTTTTCCACTATTCTCCCACCCCTCTCTCTTGCTTAAGACATCTTCTATAACATTGATATCTATCAATACTTTCATTATTATTATATCCTTTCCTTCAAAATCCGATAAAGCTCATCGTCTCTTTCTTTCCGGCTCATTTTGGGCCATACCCCAACCATCTTTAACCATTTCTTAGATAACGGCCCTTCAGGATATTTTTTTCTAAATTCCTCTTCGGCCATTTCAACTCTTTCTTCTTCTGGTAAAGATGACCAATCAATCTCTTCATCACTTTCAACTTCATCCTTAATGATCACAAAGGCTTCGTTAATCTTTCCCGCCTTCACCGGCTCAAGTGGGATGAAGACGTCCCCATCAAATTTGACCTTCAATGCCTGCATATTTCACCCCTCCTTCAATGACCTTCTTCTTAGATGTTTCCTTTCCAAATGAGGACATCGTTTCAAAGCGCCTAAATAGCAACTTTACACTTTTGGGGTGAATCGCGTAGTCCCAGAAACCAGGTTTCTTGAAGAAACCTGGTTTCTCTCGCCCTAATCTCGGAAAAAAGTGTAAAGCGATCTCCTGCTATTTACCAGCAGGATGAAACGATGCCCCAAATCATTATAGTCATTTTGACCATTAAAGTCAAGGGAGTTTCTTCCTAATACGGCCTCTCTTTCATCCCCTGTTTACATTTTAGCTCACTCGTCGAACAGACTACCCTGGCCGGGCTTCCATAGACTACTGATCGTGGCGGGACATCCTTTGTGACTACTGCTCCGGCGCCAACCAGGGAATGTTCACCTATGACAATATGGGGCAGAAGGGTAGCGTTGATTCCTATCCTGGCTCCCTTTTTGACCGTCGGTCCTTTCATACATTTAGTGCAGACAGGATGTGGGTCGTTACCGATAATCACGCCTGGGGCAAGGAAGACATCATCTTCCAGGGTGGTGAATTGAGCTATGTAAACATTATTATGGATCTTAACATTATTGCCAATCTTACATCCGTAATCAACAGTGGAATTGTTCCAGATATTGAAGTTGTTTCCAATGAGATTTTCCTCCCGGATAACTACATTATGACCCGTTTCTAAATTGTCGCCTATTTCAAGGCCGGCATAAATGACTGTTCCGCTTCTAACCCTGGCCCGATGGCCAATAATGGTCTTTAACGAGGCAATCTTTCGGCCGGATAGGTAGCCTAAAACTACTCCCTCATCAATCCGGGGATCCTTCCCGATTTCTATATCATTCGTTAGTCGCATTACTAAAGAATATCCTTCTCTTTTAAAATAATCTCATAGTCTTCCCGATACAGGGTGCAATCTATTAGTCCTTTGAATTGCCGCTCATTGACCCTCAATTGCTGTCGAATAAAATAAGGCAAATCACCCTTTAATTCTCCTCGCTTATGAGGGACTTTTGTCCTTACCACAACTTTCCCTTCATATCTAAAGCTGGCTATCGTGTCTCTTCCTTCTCGCACATCCATCTTTAACTTTTCGAACAGCCTTAAAACCTCTTTAACTTTCATTCCTCTCTCACAATGCAACTTAAGTATTCCCATATCTTTTCCAAATCTTTACCCAGAGGCTCATTTTTAAGGTCATAGTAAAGCTCAACAATGGATTGGCGAAGATCCTCTATAGCTTCATATTCGCTATCCCCACATCCGTAAATATCCAAATCCGCTGTATAGGCAATGAACTGATAACCATCGTATTCTACAGAAACAGCTACAGGAGAAATAAGATGAAGGGAAGAATGATGCAAGCTATTTATCAGTAAAAACTTCTTTCTTTCGAGTCCCATTATCGTTTCTTTTAAGCCGTTTAGCTCTTCAAGAACCGTGCCCATTTTTACTGCTGCCATACCAATTCACCTCACTAACCAAATTTCAATTTCTTTGATTTACAATTCGCAATCCGCAATTTAAGATTCGTCATTCATCTTATCTCCACCGGAACCCCATTCCCTTTTAAAGATCGATCAACGGCATTCAATACCTTGACAACATTCAAACCGTTTACGCCATCGGTTAAAGGTAATTCCCTGGTCTGGATACAGTGAATAAAATGTTGGCACTCCAATTTTAAAGGCTCGGCAGATTCTACTTTGGGACTGATAATATCTCCATCTCTAAGTAAAAGCTTGAATTCGCCAAAGTCGCTATAAGGCCTCTCCACGGTCACTCCCTTTTCATAAACCCTGAGAGGCTCCATTCCATTCAGGTCATCGAAAAGAAGTCGTCTCTTACTTCCCACCACGACCACTTCTCTGACCTTGTTTGAGTCTATCCAGCCCACATGGATATTCCCAATGGCCCCATTAGGGTAAGTCAAGGTTATAAAGGCCACATCTACCCGGTTTTTCTCCAAATAGCTGCCGCCCACAGCGCTAACTATTTTAGGCTGCATCTGGAGAAGAAAGGAGAAGATAGAGATGTCATGCGCTGCTAAGTCCCAGACGGCATTAACATCTTCTCTGATCAGTCCTAAATGGGTCCTGGTAGCGTGGAGATAATATATCTTTCCCAGGCGACCGTCATCAATATATTCCTTCATCTTTCTTACCGCCGTATTATAAAGGAAGGTGTGGCTGACCATCAATATCCGCTCTCTCTCACGTGCCAACTTGATTAACTCTTCTGCCTCTTCATTCAGAATAGTCAGTGGTTTTTCCGAGAGGACATCCTTGTCAGCAGAAAGGGCGTCTTTGATAATCTGGTAGTGAGTAGCCGCCTGAGTTGAAACGACCACGGCATCAATCTCCGGGGACTCTAAAACTTTAGCATAGTCCTGAGTCGTCAGGACTCCCGGATAAAGCTTCTCCATCTTTTTAAGCTTCTCCGGGTCAAGATCACAAATCATCACTACTGCTGCTTCTTGAAGCTGATTTAAATTCCTGATTAGGTTTGGTCCCCAGTAACCGCAACCGATAACAGCTATATTCACCATTTAACTCCTCCTGTTTTTTGTAATTATTCTATCCCCCACTTCTTTCAGTTTTGATACATTTGGGGCAATCTCCTTGCGCCGTATCTGGTCAAGAGGGAATTTAGCATCTCCTCATTGGAACCCAGTATCTCTTTCTTCTGCATATATGCCCTGGCCTCTTCAGTGAAGCCCTCTAAACTGAAATACCAGAGCACCGGTTTCTCTACCTCTAAAGACTTGCCGGCTATCCGGCATCGCTCCTCAAATTCCTTAATCTCAGCCA
>JASEGY010000900.1 GCA_030019105.1 bacterium
TCCCTTTTCGATTAGTTCTTTATGAAAACGGTGATTCCATTCCTCTCTACCCGGAGATTGACGTTAAATTTCCGGAAACGGATACAGCCCTCCATCTTTCTCAAGACCGGTATCCCCCTTATCCCCCCCTTCCTACCGGGGGGATTAAGGTAAGGGGCATTCTTCACCACCTGGACCTGAAACCCAACAAGACATATTTGCTAAGGCTTGAGCCGGCCGCAGCGCCGGAACCGGAAGTTGCTCCTTCTCCTGAGATCGCCGGGGTCATCCCGATAAGGCTTGAGCCGGCCGTAGTGCCGGAACCGGAAGTTGTTCTTCCTGAGATAGCCGAGGTTACTCTGACTCAGACCGAAAAGGAAACTCCCGCTTCAGCAGCAGAAGAACCTCCCGGTCGAAAAAAAGGAAGCAAGATGACCGTTCTGGGAGGTCTTGGCCTGGCGCTCCTACTGCTTTTGACCCTCAGGTAAGAAGCCCCGGTCTTGATCATTGTTTCGGCCAGTCACCTTCCCACCTTCCCGAAAGCTTGAAGCTTTCGGGAAGGTGAATGCCCATGACATAGCACCATTGGCCGAAACGATGATCGAGGCCGAAGCCCCACCGTTCAAGACGACCTATACTCAGCACGGTCATAAATATAGTGTTTAAGAAAAAGATTTTGGGGTTGGTTATCCTTTGGAGTTTAGGCT
>JASEGY010000901.1 GCA_030019105.1 bacterium
AGGGGCCTCCTTAATCTTAATTCCCTCCCTATGGATTCTTTTCGGCATATTTCAAAGATCAGTTGAGAACTTTTCACTGTCGAGCATACATGATCTTTTTTTTAACCTCTTTCAAATCACATTCTTGACAATACATTACCTCAGCATCTCCTCCTCTGGCTAACTTCACGCAAAGATTTGGAGGATTACTCGGTTTTGTTATTCTTTTTTTATTTTGATCTACAATAACACAAGTCACGCCTGTTGCCTGAACAAAGCTATCTTGCATTTCTTGCAAAGCTTTAACATCTACTATCTCGTCCAAATTATACTTCAGCTTTTTTGCCATACGTTATCGCCTCCCAACCGTCCTTTCTTTCTTGCCACTAACTCTCTAAACTTGATGCTAAAAGGCTAAGAGCAACTCACTTCTTCACAGTTTCTTTGACTTGAGTGCCTTGGATTACTCCCGTACCACCCCGAGGCGGTTTGGAAGCATCCAAATTCCCGCTTACAGGCTGTTGGCCCTTTTTCAGCCGAGGTTGATAACCTTCCCAAGAAATGATCACTTGTTTTACTGAATCCTTCTTGTTCTCTGACATAATCCACCTCCTTTCATCAATAGAAAAGCTCTACAGCCCAAATGTCCTTGCTTCAGACATCATAACAAATGCCCTTTTTTCTCAAAATAAATTGTGCACCTAAT
>JASEGY010000902.1 GCA_030019105.1 bacterium
GCAATCGTAACATTCTCGCGGACAACGCAAATGTTGCGGGGTAATAGTATATAGCACCCCAACACACTGCGAAAAAACTTACGCACCTCAACTTCATAAGACTTTTGAGTCAGTAGTAACCTCATTTCTGGAAAGGGAATTCCCTCATCTTACGGGCCCTCTTACCAGAGAGACATTTGTAAATGCCTTAAAAAATATTGTGGAGCAATTCTATCCACCAACAACCAATCTTAAAGTTGGCCAGATGCTCTGGATAGCTGTGGCAAAGGATGAAAAGCCATCTTATGGTAAAAAGATGTCTAACACCAGGCTGGTTCCTGTAATCTTAACAGTCATAGATCAAAGCGATATCGAAAGAAGAATGAGGGGAGAAAAACCAGCTTCTCTTAAAAAGGAGGTTAGCGCCAGACTTCTAAGAGAGACTAATGCCCAAGGAGGAGTCCTTTCTGAAGCTGATTTAGACCTTGTCCTCCAATGCAAGAGAGGATACATCTCCCGTTTAATATTGCAATATGAGAAAGAACATGATACAATGCTACCTCGAAGAGGCAATATCCACGATATGGGACGTACTTTGAGCCATAAAAAAGAGATAGTCACAAAGGTTAAAATAGACGGCAAATCTTCTTCTAACGTGGATTTCGACACCCCTTTGGGAAAAATCTCGATTTTCTAAGTGCCGA
>JASEGY010000903.1 GCA_030019105.1 bacterium
CCTCTGAACCTGACAACCTGAACGGGTTCTACCATAACTTTTGAAGAGGATACGAGAAATCAAACTCTTTGTTCGCGTCCCAAGCCACGAGCAGGTTCTTATAGTGCTTGTCGTTGTCATAGTCGTAGCTGATGAATACCTTCTTCTTAGCCATATTTTTCCTCCTTAGATTTTGGTTTAATGTACTCGGCCCAATTCGTGTTTTGTTTCGAGATCAACGCCTCAATATTGTCGACGAAAGTGTGCAACGCTTCGTCGCCGGAGTAAGGGTCAGCCTTCGCCAGGAATCGGTACTTATGGTGCCTAAGAGATTCACAGATGATACGGTAATTGATCCAATTCTCCTGAAACTGATGCAAGGCCAAAATGCCAGTGATAACAGCGATCACAACTCCCGCGGTACCGACAGCGAACTTCATCCAGGGTCTCGCATCAGAAATGTAACCAACGAGGAATGGGATACTGCTCGCAAGCAGGATTTCCACGATGCGGAGACGCTTGTACCATTGTTGATTTGACAGGCTTTTTCTGTCGTACCAGTCGCTTTGAGTGTCGAGCCGTTCTTTGATGTAATCTTCCGCGTTCATCACCTTCTCCTTTCTCGGTGCATCGTCCATAGCTGCCTAACGTATACTATTACCCCGCAACATTTGCGTTGTCCGCGAGAATGTTACGATTGCGG
>JASEGY010000904.1 GCA_030019105.1 bacterium
ATCAAGACTGTCCAGAAATTGCCCTTATTCCAGATATGAAAGCACGAGGTCTGGAATAAAGGCAATACCGCAAAAGTCACCCCGACAACTTGTTTTTGGTGATTGGTAATCTGGTATCTGGTAGTCTGGTAACCGCCAGACACCAGTCACCAGACACCAGTCACCAGATTACCAGATACCTGGCAAAGTGATCTCTGGGCGAGTTTTGCGGTATTGCGAATAAAGGGATTTTCCATAGGCTCTGCCTCATGAAAGCGACGCGACAAATTCGTCGAAGGCAGGCTCCTATCTTAACTTAAAGGTTGCCGTCACATATCGGCCCTTTAAAGATTTAAGTCGACCATTAACTAAGAGCAGGGCGCCGGTAGGTTGTTTAAAAATAAAATAATCAGGCTGACTTTCTAAATGGTAAATATTGTCTAAACCAATATGCTTTGTTATATCGATCTTACCTTCACGGTAAAGCTCAGATAGAATGCTGATAGTTGAAAGGGGAAGGGGAAGGTAGATACGCTGCTGAGTCCAGGTTAACGCTGATATTTCCTTTCCCTGAATGCCAAAATGACTCCTTAGCTCACCTACAGTTACATCATTATACTTTTTTAAGAGATTGATTATCTCGTTTTTAGTTATACTCAGCACGGTCATAAATAGTGATTTTGAATAGGTTGTAAGTTGTAG
>JASEGY010000905.1 GCA_030019105.1 bacterium
GCAATCGTAACATTCTCGCGGACAACGCAAATGTTGCGGGGTAATAGTATAACCTCCTTCATTAGGTATGCTTTGTATTCCCTGTTTCTCCTCTCTTTCGATATGAAGAGTGTCACAATATTCTACCATAGAAGTCTGTTTGATGTCCCTCACAGAACCGGACTTGAGGTTTTCCCTCATCCGGCTCTTCGGTAACACATCCTCGTTACGAGGACAGGGTATAGGTCAGGTGATATATCCTTGGTTGCGGCAGAGGATTATATTGGAGATACCTGTTGAACTGTTGCCAGTTGTAGCTTTTCTTCTCGCTACGTCTGTTTGCCCATTTATAGGCAAGTATTACAACTTGTCTATAGAATGCCCGTATCTCTGGCATATTTCCGCTCACTCCGTAGTAGCGGTAGTGTCCTGTTAGCTTCATCGTGAGCAGTGCCCACCACTCTTGCATATTTACCAGATTGCGGATTTTCTTTAGCCACTGGTTCAACTCCTTTATCTTCTGTCTGAACTTACTCTTTGCGGTCTTCCTTCCCAACTTAAACCCTCCCTTTCTTGTCTTGTCACAGTAGTGCGTAAATCCCAGGAAATCGAAGGTTGCAAGTTTCCTGCCTTTCTGCCTGGCTGTAATCCTCAGCAATATTTCTGCCTATATTGGGGAAAATTCAAAAGAATATT
>JASEGY010000906.1 GCA_030019105.1 bacterium
ACTACAACACCCAATTTGGTCAAGCACTTTTTGCCGAAACGATGATCAATGCCCCAGATCATCTTTCAATTTAGCCACTTCTTTCTCTGCTAAGCCCGTATATTTTACGACCAATCCTGGATCCATTTTGTCTTTGAGCATAGTCCGAGCTATTTTAAACTTTCTTTCCTCTCTCCCTTCCTCTCTCCCTTCCTCTCTCCCTTCCTCTCTCCCTTCCTCTCTGCCTTCCTCTCTCCCTTCCTCTCTCGCATATTTTACGACTGCATAACTATCCCGGCTCCTCTTTAAACTCTGTTCATAGTAGCGCCTCTCCCGGGGAGTAAATCCGGCTACCTCGGCTATTTCAAAAGCCTTTTTAAAAACCACTTCATCCTTAAATATTTCCGGGATGTCTTCAAAATTATCTAATTTCTTCAAGAAATACAACCATTTATTAATATGCTATTACCTCGCAACATTTGCGTTGTCCGCGAGAATCATTATACACAGAGCACAGAATACAGAGCACAGAGCACAGACAAATCTTCCTCTCTGTGTTCTGTGCTCTGTGTTCTGTGTTCTGGAACTTGGTTGCGGCCAACGGCCGCGTTATAGCTATTACCTCGCAACATTTGCGTTGTCTGCGAGAATGTTACGATTTCGGTAATCGTTCACACCACCAAGACACTAAGACAC
>JASEGY010000907.1 GCA_030019105.1 bacterium
TAGAATGCCCACGGCGTGTTGCTTAACCTACAACCTACAACCTACAACTTACAACCTGTTTACAAAATCACTATTTATGACCGCGCTGAGTATATTCCGAGTCTTTTCTTTTACCAACAGTAATCAGATCGGCAAATCTTTTAAAAGTATAAGGGCCGATTCCTTTAACCTGCATTATTTGTTCAATAGTCTGAAAAGGGCCGAAGTGTTCTCGATACTCAATGATCAGTCGGGCCTTATGGGGGCCAATAGCGGGCAAGGCCTCTAACTGCTCTTGACTGGCTGTATTGATATTGATTTTATAGATTGGTTCACTGGTAAAATAGAAATATAGCGAAAGACCCAGCAGCAATCCCAAAAGGAAGATGATAACAATTTGTTCTCGTCTTAAGAAAGTTAACATTGGCGAGTGATGTGTAGTGCCTCTATATCCTCTTCAAATCTATTCGTGGCTGGTTCTTGAAGCCACTAACCTCATGTCCCATATGTCCCATAATCGATAGAGACTCCAGTCCGCTCCGGAATAACAGAAGGGAATGTCCCTCTCTGGGGCAATATTAGGGCTGAGCAGTTATTCACCTTGTGGATTCCCCCTCCCCCGGACCCCCACCCCCTGGCTATTACTATAGCTCTTAAGATAAATATTTTGGGGTAAGCGAATTCAAGATAGGCTA
>JASEGY010000908.1 GCA_030019105.1 bacterium
GCTCGGATTTCTTCGAGTCAGGGCCAAAACTTTAGGCGTTTTTGTTAGTCACGGAGGGTTCAAAGAATGCCAATCTCTCCATCTCATCCAATGACCCTGATACACCGGCCTTTGAAGCGCTTTTGACTGGAAAAGGTGTCGATAATACTCTACCCACCAGTATTATCACCTCGCCGCTTAATGGAGCTATTATTTTCAGCATCACCCAAATTACTGGTATAGCTGCGGATGATGAGGGGATATCTCAAGTCGAGGTTAGCATCAGGAGAAATAGTGATAACAAGTATTGGAACGGAACCGGTTGGGAGATTAGTGCCGAGAAACTCTGGTTACTGGTAACCGGAACTAATTCTTGGTCCTACCCCTGGCCGTCTGGAATAAGTGATGGGAATTATCTAATTTACTCCAGGGCACAAGATTACGCTGGAAATATAGCAGAAGGAGCAGTCAGTCAGGTGACCATCGATAATATTTCTCCGGTATCTAAAGTAACAGTTCCTCCAGATGAAGCCATCTTGCCCAATTTGGCTCAGATTTCAGGAACAGCTTGGGATAATGTGGAGATAGATAAAGTAGAGGTAAGGATTCAGCGGAACAAGGATGCCTACTACTTTACTGCTGGTCAGTAGCAAGTTCTCCATAAGTGCTTGATTTTTCGACACTTAAGTTTTT
>JASEGY010000909.1 GCA_030019105.1 bacterium
GTAGAATGGAGGTTTTTTTATGGGCGAGCAGGTGAGGGGAACAGGAAGGGTTTAAACAGGAAGGGTTTTGATTTTTTCGCCTGAATGTTAACTTGCTTGGCAAGTAATTTTTGATCATAGGGTGGCTCAATTTATCTGAGCATACCTGGCTCAATTTAAGTGAGCGCTATAGGCACCCTATTTATTAGCTTGCGGACGATATGTGGAAAGGAATCCAGTTCGGGCAGGACTCGTTGAGTATGCCTGGAAATGGCCTCATTCAAGTGCGAAGTTCTATTGTTTAGGAATAGAAGACCGCTTAACAGTCTCTGACCCAATATGGGATAAAGGAAAAGGTGAAAGAGAGCATAAACAATATCAGGCGTGGTTAAGTGAAGAGGTAGAAGGAGAAGCGGAACTTTTCAGAAATGCAGGTCAGGCATTAGGGAGGGACGGATTTCTTGCCCGACTTGTTCGTGTTGGAGATCGAAATATGCCTTGGCATCAAGGCAGACCTTGGAAGTGAGCGAGGGGATATTTTATTTGTTACTATTTAATATTAAAGGGGTTATATAAACTGTCCCCTTCCTTTCCCATTGCCGCTCCAATTATCGCATGAGTTCGTTTATCTCTTTCCTTAGCGCGGCGAAGCCGCAACCAACCTTAAGTGCCTTAAGTGCCTAAAGTTT
>JASEGY010000090.1:0-4315 GCA_030019105.1 bacterium
AATCCTGTTCATCCTGTTTATCCTGTCAAAAAAATCCTAATGTAACATTGTCAAACTATTTACCAGTTAATTAGTAAACGAGGAGGTATATTTATGCAAATGGTTGCCCAGTATCACCAGGAATTGATGGAAGAAATCAAAGACCTTCCCGAGGATGAATTCCCAAACCTGCTCCAAATCATCCATCTATTTAAGACCAGTATCATTTCTCAACGGCAAAAGTGGGAGCATAACTTTGCTCAAGAACTTGTCGCCTGGGATCGTTTAAGTGATGAAGCCTTGATAACCCTTGAACAGGAGATAGAAGATGAAGGTCGGTGATATTTATTCGGTAAAGTTTCCTCCTTCTAACGGACATGAACAATATACTATTACCCCGCAACATTTGTGTTGTCCGCGAGAATGTTACGATTGCGGATTGCGGATTGCGGACTGGAGATTTTTAAATCCGAAATCCGAAATCCGAAATCCGAAATAATGTAATGGTTTGGTTGCGGCAGGAGGCCGCGCTATGGGATTCGGCCGGCCATAATAGTTCAAAGTCCTGCTTACGAAACCAAATTGCCCACCACTCTTATCATTCCTCTTACCACAAAACTTCGTGCCCAACAGTTTCCAGGAACATTTTTGATTCAGCCCGATCAAGATAACAAGCTGAACAGTCCCTCGGTAGTCTTAGTCTTTCAACTACGTGCTATTGACAACCGCCGTCTGGGACAGCAAATTGGGAAATTAACCCCAAATTATTTAGCTCAACTTAGCCATCATTTAGGCGACATATTACCTCCCTGCCAGAGCAATCCAATCTGAGCCGTTTTTCTCAGAAGGACTTAAGTACTTCTCCAGCCAAACCAGGAAGAAAAGAAAGGGATAAATAAGCGCCTTTAAAAGATAATTTTCACCTAAGAGTGCGCCAATGTCAGAGGCTAATTGCCCGATTCGACTGCCTTCCCGTCTTAGCCCACACACCTTGAATCCCGCTTTATTCAGCTTCTCCTCCAGATCTTCTTTCCGGTATCCTTCCCGCACGTGACCAAAATCCTCTTCAAAAATCTTTCTTCTCTCCTGGGCCAACCGTCTATTAAGTAACGAATTAGAATCCTTTTTCTTCACAGCCGGCACATAGACCAGAAGCTTACCTCCTGGCTTGAGGGCCTGAAATAGATTGGCTAAGACTGTTTCGTCTTCCTCAATATGCTCCAGCACATGCACGGTGAAAATAAAGTCGAATTCCTGATCAAATTTAAGGGCCAATAGATCAGCCCGGACAAATTCCAGATTCGAGAGCTTTGTTTTTTCCAGAATCCGCCGGCAGTTAGCTATCTTCCTTTCATCTATCTCAGCATTAGTAATTTTAAGGTGCGGATATTTCCCGGCCAGATAAAAGGAATGGCCGCCATTACCGCTGCCGGCATTAAGCGCCCGGTTATACTTAGATAAATCAATCTGGTCCAAAGCCTTGGAAAAGGTATGGAACCGCCGTCTTTCACCGATATGGGCGGTGCCAATCAACCGGTAGTAAAGCTTTTTCAGAAATATCGTTTGAACTAAGGCCTGCTCTTTTCCGTACATTAGTTTCAGGTTTCGGGTTTCAGGTTTCGGGTTTCAGGTTTCGGGTTCCTGTGAACTCGAAACTCGAAACTCAAGTTTTGCGGCAGAATAAAGAGATATGAAAGGCAAAGAGAGCCGGCCAGCACCTGGTAGCTAATTCATACATCTGTCTGATGGGGGTCATATTCATCCGCCAGTGATAAATAGGACACCAGTCCAGGGCTGAGCTGCCTTTTACTTCAATGATAGAAAACCCGTTCTCCCGGCACAGTTTTTTGGTATCTTTCAGGGTAAAAAACCTGATATGTTGAAAGTGCGTCTGCGTATCTTCAAGATAAGGGAATCGCCCACAGAGGAGCCATAACCTGAATCTCCAGTGGGCAATATTAGGGATAGAAAGAATAAGTCGCCCGCCGGTTTTAAGCACTCGACTAATTTCCTTGACCACCCGCTGATAGTAAAATAGATGCTCGATGGTCTGGGTAAGAACCACCAGATCAAATCTCCCGTCCCCAAAGGGGAGGCCACCCTCATCCATATCTGCCTTTACCAGCTTAATGTTACGCTGCCTGGCCTTCTCAAGAATCACATCAGAAAAATCTAACCCAATTACTCTGGCCCCTTTGGCCTCTATTTCCTTAGTTACCTTGCCCGGCCCACAGCCTAAGTCCATGACCCTGTCTCCCGGCTTGATCTTACTCATAATGTAGTTTAGCCTCTCCGGGTCTACCCCTTCATCCTTCTCTTGCCAGTATTGGTCGTAGTAGCGCTCCAGATTCATTCCGTAAGAAATCCCCCTTGACAAAGAGACCATTTAATGGTATCGTGAATCACGATAGTGGGTGTGGAGGTTTCTTGACATTGTTCTTTGCTCCGCACACTGGTTGGTGTTTTATGGGGCACCAATCGAAAAGGGTAGAGGTTAAGCCTTTACCCTTTTCTTTACAATAGCCTTCATAAAAGCTAAAGGTAGTGACGCTATCCACACTCAGGAGTTAATCCTTTAGGATTTCATTATGAAAGGCTAAAGCCTAAAATCCGAAATATAGCTTGCTTTAGCTTTCGTGTGCCTCATTGTTTCTTTATATGTACCCGCTGTTCGAGAAAGGAGATCAAAGAACAATGAGCAGAAGTCGAAGCCTGGAAATTCTAAGATTCGTCCTGAATTTCCTTGTTTAGGAAGAAGAAGTCGCATCAATAACGACTCTTGGGCCTAAGCATACTCAGCAAAGAAACTCCATAGATGAGACTCCCCAGATAGCAGCCGAATCTCTCCCGAAACTCCCTTTTTCTGATACATTGTTTCCAAAATCTCCCTGGAGCTTGACGAGTAAGCTGAACCAGCTCTTCATCACTAACTCCATTAGAAAGATTGGCCAGCGGCTTTAGATCCGCCTGACCGGCCGTATAATAAAAGGATCGGGCAAAGGCCTCCCTTTCTGACAAACTCCCCTCTTTTTCTTTGGCCATCTCCCAGAGCTTAGTTCCTGGAAAAGGCGTGGTTAAACTGAACATGACATCATCCAGATCAATATCGATGGCAAATTCGATGGTCTGCCTGATGGTTGCCTTAGTATCTCCGGGAAGGCCGATCATGAAATATCCCTTGGCCCTTATCCCGGCTTCTCTGGCCCAGCTTACTGCCTTTCTGACTTGATCCAGGGTAATGTGCTTGCCAATCTGCTTCATTATCTCTTCATTCCCTGTTTCGATCCCAAAGTGTATCTCGTAACATCCGGCCTCAGCCATCAATTGATAATCCTCTTGCCTCAGTCTGTCTACCCTGGCCAGACACTGCCATTTAATCTTGATCTTTCTCTCCCTGAGCAGGGAGATTATTTGATGCAGCCGCTTCCGGTTAAAAACAAATAGATCATCTACAAAATAGAAATTTTGGATGCCATCTTCCTGTTGCACGTGCTCAATTTCTTTAACTACCTGGAAGGCACTCTGCTCTCGATACTTATTTCCAAACAGTCCTTTGAAACAGTAAATGCAGCCATAAGGACATCCCCTGGAAGTAAGAATAGTCGTCATTGGCTCTCCATCATCCGAACGCAGGGGATATTTCTTTACCTCCAACAAATCCCTATCCGGAAAAGGCAGCGAATCCATGTCAGTAATAAAAGGCCTGGGATCATTCTTCACGACAGACCCATCCTTTCGATAGCAGAGTCCCCTGATTTCCTCTACAGAACCTTCTCCTTGCAACGCCCGAGCCAGTTCGACAACGGTCTCTTCTCCCTCGCCGTAGATAGTGTAATCAACTAATCCGTCCTCAAAAGCAGCCAAAGGATAAACAGTGATATGAGGGCCACCCAGGGCAATAGCTATATTTAGCTTTCTGCATCTTATCTCCCGGGCCAACTCCAGAGCGTGATAATAGAGATGTGTCCAGACTGTGATCCCCACCAGATCGGGGTTGAATTCTACTACCTCATCTGCTTCCTGCTCCGGCTTCATTTCCGGTCTTAAGCCAAAGTCAAATATCTTTACCTGATGTCCTTCTTTTTGGAGGCCGGCCGCCAGATATCCCAGTCCTAATGGGGGATACGAATTGACCATCACTTCCCATGCCGGTGAAACAAGAGCAATCTTCATAGTAATTATACTGTAACTATAGCTCTTAAGATAAATATTTTGGGGTAAGCGAATTCAAGATAGGCTATATAGCTTTCGGAGTTAATCCTTTAGGATTTCATTACTTATGAAAGGCTAAAGCCTAAACTCCAATCTTCAACCAACCCCAAAATCTTTTTCTTAA
>JASEGY010000090.1:4442-5728 GCA_030019105.1 bacterium
GCAAGGCGACCAACCGTGAACCTTTGAACCGTGAACCTGACAACCTGAGTAGTTACATTATACTCCATATACCTCGATATGCCTTTGGGCAATCTTTCTCCAATCCAGATCATTAGCCAACCTAAAGGCTGCTTTGGAAGCCAGGTCAAGGTCGATCTGCAGAGACTGCTTCAGTGCCCGGCTTAGCCCCTCGGGGTCTTTATTATCATAAAGTATGGCTGCCCCACTTCCTTCCAGTTCTGTCATGCATCCCAGTCTTGGAACCACCACAGGCCTGGCATAAGAAAGGGCCAGGATAACCGATCCTGAGGTCAAAACCTGTTCAAAAGGAAAAACAGCCACATCGGCCGCCTTAAAGAAATACTGAACCTCTTCATCCGGGATAAACCTGAGATGTAAATGGACGTTAGGGGAGCCTTTAAGTTTTTCAACCATCTCTTCTTCAGCCGATTCATAAGGTTGGCCGGCAATCAAGAGATGTGTATTCGAAAGATTTAATCTCGTAAAGTCTCGAACTAATCTTTCCGTTCCCTTATACCCCCTGACCAGACCAAAACCAAGGAAGACTTTGGCCTCAGAAGGAAGCCCCAGTCTTTCTCTGGCCTCACTTTTTTTGATATCGTCGTCCTGGTAGACAGAGATGTAATTACCGTGAGGGATAATTGATATCCTCTTTTTATTTATCACCTTATTAGCGATAAGGTCTCTGGCTGGTCCGCAGTGGACGATTACCCTGGCCAGGTTAATTATCAATAACCTGGCGATATAGTCAACTATTCTGTTAGAACTTTCGTGGGGCAGATAATTATGCATAGTCCAAACGATCCTGTATCTCAGGAGGAGAGCCAGTAATATTCGCCCCGTGAATCCGAACAGGGTAAAGAAGCTGAATATCCCCCCCCGCCAATGTTGATAGCGGTGGGCAATCCAGTGAAAATGCAGGACCTTGACCTGCCGCCGGTTCTGGATCAGCCACCGGCAAGTAAAGCCGGCCTCTTTGATGACCGGAATACCCAGGGCCTCAATTTGGGTATAAAGCAGTTCACAATACGGATTTGCCTCTAATTGAGCCGGAAAAGGGGCCACCGCTCTTCTTATCCCCATGAATATCCCTCATCTATTCCAGAAATCAGGTTTCTTAAAGAAACCTGGTTTCTGGCGATATAGTGTTTAAGAAAAAGATTTTGGGGTTGGCTATCCTTTGGAGTTCAGGCTTTAGCCTTTCATAACTAATGAAATCCTAAAGGATTAACTCCAAAAGCTACATAGCCTATCTTGAATTCGCT
>JASEGY010000090.1:5735-10634 GCA_030019105.1 bacterium
CATAGCCTATCTTGAATTCGCTTACCCCAAAATATTTATCTTAAGAGCTATAGCTTTTCTTGTTTCCATGAATATCCCTCATCAGGCCATTTCCAGGGGCCGGTTCTAAGGACATGCTTTTGGATCACTATCCCTTTGAGGGCTACTGCCATGGCTATCAGGATGTAAATAAATTCACAGCCTTGACTTGAGAGGAAAAATCCACAAACCATATATCCCCAGAAACTCAATTCAAGCATGTAAGAAAAATGAATAAGGGGGCTCCGTCTGGGGGCTATATCTCTGATACGTTTGATGTCCCACAGGAAGAAGCCAAGTAGAGCTAAAAAGAAAATCAGAGCTGGTATACCTGTCTCAGCCGCAAGTTCAATACAAGTACTATGCGCAGCCATATTTCGTTCTCCAACGGGCAGAAATCTCTTCATATATTTGGCTGTAACATAATCAAAATGACCCAGTCCCAGGCCAACATAAGGGTAGTCCTTGATCATCTCCCAACCGGCCATCCAGGCATGTAATCTGTCCATGGAAGATTTGTCTTCTTCATAAGTCTTTATTGAGTTTACTTCTGTATAGTAGTCAGCCGGTAAAGAAACTAAGACCCCCAGGCCAAAGATGCTGCCTAAGATCAATGCCCTGATTTTGTTTTTAGCCCTCAGAAGGATACCGGCACAAACTACCATTAACCCCAGAAAGGCGCCCCTGGAAAAGGTGGCCATAATGGCTATGAGTAACCCCACGGCAAATATACCGGACAGTAACTGCTTCCACCGGATTCTCTCTGTAAACATCATGTAGTAGGCAAAGGGAAAAGCCATCACCAGGATTAGTCCGAAGGTGTTATTATCGAGGGCACTTCCTGCCTCCCCAAAGCTAATAAAACTATAACCCAAAATGCAATACTGATATGTGCCCCGCAGGCCCAGTATTCCAACCGTGCCTAAAATGACCCAACACAGAGATCGATAGGAGGCGAAAGACTTGACAGTGTTAATAGTTAAGAAAACGAAGACAAATATCTTGGAAAAGTCAATCAGGTGCGGTTTGCTTATTTCGGGGACTATCGCAAAAAGGTAGGAAAGCACCATCTGGCCCCATAAACAAAGGATAAGGATATTCTGGCCTGTTATGACGATCTTCCAGTCTGACCGCTTGACCCTCTCCCACACCCAGGATAGGAGGGTCACGCCGGCGACCATCAATGATAACCTTAAGTCCTTAAGCCCCCAGAAGATATCCTGCGGTCTGGCCAGGGCCAGAACATAGAAGGAACAAACCCCCACAAATGGGTTTTTAAATATAAAAATTAACCCTCCCAGGGTAATCCATAAGGCCAGGGTATAACGGGGAGGATAATATAAAACAAAGTAAGCAGCAATGATGGCAACTATTGGTACGGCAACAAAGACCTGATACTTCCCCTTAATTATCTCCGGGCCCTTTTCTCCCCATGGTCTCGGGTCCTCATAAACCTGCCTCCCTCTAAGACTAAGAGTAGTTGCCCCCATTAACCTGCCTCGTTTCTATGCTAAGAGCCTATCCCAAAACCTCTCCCGCGTGACCGGAAACCAGGTTTCTTCAAGAAACCGGCCTTGTCCATCGTTTGGGCCAATAGTACTTGACCGAATTGGGTGTTGTAGTTGCAGAGCTTGCTCTGCCGTCCTGTCGAGCAAGCTCGACCACTACAAAATTGATCCAATGGCCCAAACGATGGACAAGGCCAAGAAACCTGGTTTCTATCGCCCCGGTTTTGGGATAGGCACTTAGCCATAATCCGCAATCTACAATCCGCAATCCGCAATCCTACGCCGCTCTTCTTCTTTTAATGGCCAGCTCGTCTTCTTCTTCTTCTTCCTTCTCCTTCAATGATGAATTTGCTTGCACCTGTTCCATCACTAAGCAGCCAATAAAACCAATAATACTTCCTACACATAAACCCAGGAAGGCAATCAATTTTTTCTTCGGGGCACACGGAAAGAGGGGATACCTGGCCGGATCAAGTATCTCGAAAGGCCCCTCTTCACTTCCCTTTTCCAGCCGATTGGAAATCCTGGCATTCTCCAGACGTTCGCTGATCATAGTGCAAAGTTTAGCATTTAATTCTACTTCACTTTGCAACTTAGTATGCTCCTGCTCCCGAAGGGGAATATTCTTTGTTCTCGTTTTATATTCACTTATCAGGTTAAGAAAGTTATTTCGTTCTTCCTTTAATGAGGCCAACCGTTCCTCTAACGTGGCAACATTTTTTTCAATGGCTATGGTAGTTGCACCAGGCCTGGCATCCGGACTAAATCTTATTTGCCACTCTTCCTCTTTCAGGTTCTGCTGCTTTGCTGTAATCGCTTTTTTGGCTGTGGTTACAGCCGGATGCTGTTCGGTATACTGATTTTCATATTTCTTCAACGAGCCGGCCAGGTTATCTACATCTTGTTTCAATTGAGATGAGGTGGAAGTATTCAGTCTCTTTCCGGTTATAGGAATCTCAGCCCTGGTCATTCTTAACTCCCGGTTAATCTCTTCTATTTCTGATTCGTTTTTCTTGAGCGAACCTTCCAGCTCAAATAACCTTTCCAAATTTGCCTTTTGGTCGGTTGGAAGCTCTAAAGGGTGTTCCTGTTGAAATCTGGCTAAGATTTCCCTTGAAGTTGCCAGGCGCTGGAAATAAGTTTCACGTTGTTCCTCCAGAAATCTAATGGCTTCACCGGTTTCCTTCCCCTGCGCAAAACGGTTCTTTTCAATAAAGAGATTAGCCGTGGTATTGACTACATCCTGAACTTCCTGGGGGTTTCCGCCCCGATATGATATCTTCGCGACATTATAACCTCTGACATTTATCTCAATCTTGTCTCTCAGATCCCGGGCCAGCCACTCCATAGCTTCCCTGTCTCCGGGCGTAATGTCTTTATCCAATCCTACTCTCGCAATTATCTCTTTCAACATCGGCCAACTTTTGATCTTTTCCTCGACGGTTCCAATCCAACCCCGTTCATCCACTTGATAAGCCAAACCATGCACCAGGGGATTCATTAGCCCTGTATCTTTGAAGAGAATAGTTGTCTCAGCCTCATAGACCCTGGGGAGAAAAAAACTACCGATAGTTGCTCCCAACGTAGTGATACAGAAGGGAATAAGAAAAATCCAGCGGTGTTTGTAGACGATATGGAGATAATCCCAAATATTTTTTTCTCTTTTTAATCTGGCCATCTTTAATTGCACCTTCCAGTTCAGGAGTCAGAAGTCAGAAGTCAGGGGTCAGGGGTCAGGAGTCAGATAAATCGGGACGGTTCACCTTACTGTGATAGCTTGCGGCAGGTTGCCAGGTTCAAAGTTCAAGGTTCAAGGTTGGTCACCTTACGCTATTTGAACCGTGAACCGTGAACCGTGAACCGTGAACCGTGAACCCTGGAACTGTGAACCTGAGTAGACCTCAATATCTTCAACCCGTTCAATCTTCATCGTTCTCTAACCTTGAACCGTGAACCCTGGAACTGTGAACCTGAGTAGTTACTGCTCAACCTACTTAATATTATACCATGCTATATCTGTCTATGCAACTCTTTTCAATGGGTGAAATTCTTCGCCCCTCCAGCTTCAATCTTTGAGATGATCCGGTCCAGGTTCTTTAAGATCGTATCCCAATTATATTTTGCCCTGACCATCTTCTGTCCTTCTATGGAAAGTTTTGCTCTTAACTTCCGGTCAGTCATTATCTTTACTACCTCCCGGGCAAACTGACGGGGTGTATCAGCCAGGCGCACAGGAATGGCCTCCAGGCCTTCAAAGGCATTGGATGTGGCTACTACCGGGGTTCCGCAGGCCACAGCTTCCAGGATCTTGTTTTGAACCCCCCGGGCCATTCTTAAGGGAACACAGGCGAGGGCCGAATTAACAAGGTAAGGACGAATATCGGGGACATAACCGGTAACGGTCACTCCATCTATTTTAGCCAGGGCTTTAATCGACCTGGCAGGCGAGCTGCCTACTACCAGGAATTTTGCCCGGGGCAGTTGTCTTTTGATCAGGGGGAAAACCTCTTTGACAAAATAAATAACCCCATCCACATTAGGGAAATAATCCATTACCCCGGTAAAGACTAACGAATTGGAATCGTATTCTGCTTTTGGTTCTCTTGCTCCAGGGGTAACCTGCTGGACCGTCCCTGATAGTTGTGGCTGAAAGTACTCGCTGTCCACCCCATTGGGAATAACCTCGATCGCCGGATGAGAGGCAAAGGAGGAGAAAATCTCTTTTTCCTGCTTTGAAATAAAGGTTAAGTAGTCAAAACAAGCTGCTGTTTCAGTCTCATACCGGCGAAGACGCTTGGCCTCCAACCGGTAAATCAGTGAGAGGGGCGGTTTACTCCACCGGGCGCACTGTCTCCATTTCTCCGAATCAACATCACAGAAATCAGCCACCCTGGGAATTCCTTTTATATCTTTAACATATTCAGTCATAGAAGAAGAATAAGTCATTATCATGTCAAATTTTTCCCGGGCCAGCTTTGTTTTTACCATTCCAGGTAATTTTGAAGAATAGAAATGAGCTACAGTTAATGACTTCCCTGAAAGAAGAGCCGCTCCTAATCTCAATTTTGACCGCCACCCCCCCACATTAACTACTTCAATATCATCACAGTAAGGAGCCAGGCCGGCCATATTTTTCGACTCTTTCTCAGAGAAAACCGGACAGAGAAGAGAAATCCGATGCTCTTTGGCTAAATGCTTAATGATATTAAAGCTCCTGAGCGTATCCCCTTTATGAGGAGGATACGGGAGACGATGAGCTAAAAAGAGTATATTCATAGCGTGGCCTCCTGCTGCAACCAAACAAGAATAAGTTTCGAGGTATCTTCTTCAAATCTAAGGGTAAGAGCTAAAGGGTTCAAAGTTCAGGGTTCAC
>JASEGY010000910.1 GCA_030019105.1 bacterium
AATGAAGGTTACCCCTAACCCGGGGATCTCCACATTCCCGGAATTATCCGTGGCCTTAGATCGAATAGTGTAGGTTCCTTCATCCACGATAGGCCATGAATCGCTCCAATTAGTTGTCCCGGTAGTAAGAAGCCAGGTCTCAGTTACAACCCAATTACTGCCGTCCCAATATCTATCATCCGTGCCACGCCGAATGCTTATTTCAACTTTATTTACCCCCTGGTTATCAGTGGCTGTTCCGGTAATGTTAGAAAGAGCAGAGTAGATTACGCCGTCCTGGGGGTTAGTTATAGTTGAACCCGGACGAGAAGTATCCAGCCGGAAGCTAACAGAATCACCCGGTGCCTCCTGGTTAGTAGCCATATCTGTTGCCCTTGAATAGACAATGTAATCATCAGCTCCCATGCCCGCCGGCCAGGTATAATTCCATGAGGTGGTGCCGACCGCATTTAGCCAGGTCTGGGTTGTTACCCAGATACTTCCGCTCCAATAAGCCCAATCCGATTGCCGGCGGATAGTTATCTTTACATTTTGCACTCCGGAACGGTTGTCGGTCGCCGTGCCGGTAATGGCGCTCAAGGCAGGCAAGACCGCCCCATCTAAAGGTAATGTTATCTGTGAGGCCGGGGCTTGAATATCCAGGGTAAAGCTGACGCCCGGTCCTG
>JASEGY010000911.1 GCA_030019105.1 bacterium
TTTCAACATTCCGTGAACACTTATCGTCTTTGCGAGAGTTCCACACTTTATTGAGTAATTGCGTAAATCCTAAAGGAAAGGAGGTGAAATAGGAATGACTAAAGTAGACCTGGTAAATAAGGTGGCCGAAATAGGTTTAACCAAAAACCAAGCAGGTGAAGCGGTAGATGCTGTCGTTAGGGCAATAAAAGATACCCTGAGTAGTGGGGGCAAGGTTCAATTGATTGGTTTTGGCAGCTTTGAGGTTCGGGAGCGAGCCGCTCGTCAGGGAAGGAATCCTCAAACTGGCGACGCTATTAGCATCGCCGCTAAGAATGTGCCGGTATTTAAACCGGGAACAGCGCTACGCGAGGCAGTAAATGCCTGAGCGAGAATTTTATTCTGCTTAAGAAAGTAGGAAAAGTGGTCTTTGACACGTTTAGTGTCATATTAAATCCTTCGGTTAAGCTCAGGACAATCTCCGTGAAGTATTTCACTTTGACTGAGAAAGAGCCCCTTTGCGAAGGCCGTCCTGAGCATAACGAAGGACTTGGGATTGTAGATTTCGGATTGCAGATTTCGGATTTCGGCGTGGTTCAAAAAAGCCGCTTCAGGGTAATACCGAGAGCCGGCCTTGTTCATCGTTTCGGCCAATAGTGCTTGACCAAATTGGGTGTTGTATAGC
>JASEGY010000912.1 GCA_030019105.1 bacterium
GAAAAGGACATAATAAGGGACATAAAGGACGAAAAGGACATAATAAAGGACATAAAGGACGAAAAGGACATAATAAGGGACATAAGGGACGAAAAGGACATAATAAGGGACATAAAGGACGAAAAGGACATAATAAGGGACATAAGGGACGAAAAGGAAAGCTCCAGGCTTTCGGGAAGGGCATCTTATGTCCCTTATGTCCTTTACATCTTTTGTGTCCTTTACGTCTTTTGTGTCCTTTACGTCCATTGTGTCCTTTACGTCTTTTGCGTCCTTTACGTCCTTTGCGTCCTTTACGTCCCTTGTGTCCTTTACGTCCTTTGTGTCCGCCGTCCCACTTCGGGAAGGTCCCCTTATGCCCCTCTGGGGCCGGCTTTCTGCTGCGTGATGTCATCAATAACCAGAAGGATCGTCTCCGGTTTGCCCGCTTCTCTGTGCATCCGACAGCCATTCAGAAGTATCCTTCGTCTGCCGATACCTTGAAAGTCGTGCTCCACCTCGAAATTATTGAAGGCAGTGTTTGCATGGACAATCTCCTCTAACAACTCCCGCAGCCTGGGAATATTCCATTGCCGATTGCCCAGATCATAGATAAGCCATCCCTCGGTCTCCCCGGGTGTCACTTTGAAGGTCTGATAAAACAAATGGTTTGCCGAGACC
>JASEGY010000913.1 GCA_030019105.1 bacterium
AATGAAGGTTACCCCTAACCCGGGGATCTCCACATTCCCGGAATTATCCGTGGCCCTGGATCGAATGGTATAGGTCCCCTCATTTACAATGGGCCAGGGGTAGGTCCAATCGGTTGTCCCGGCAGCCGTGAGCCACGTCTCAGCTGGGACCCAATTACTGCCGATCCAGTATCTATCGTCTGTATGACGCCTGATGCTTATCTCAACTTTATTTACCCCCCTGTTATCGGCGGCGGTTCCGGTGATAGTAGTAAAAGCGGAATAGATTACGCCGCTCTGAGGGCTGGTTATGGTTGAAGCTGGAAGAGAGGTATCAATGGTAAATGTAACAGAATCGCCCGGGGTCTCCTGGTTGGCAGCCATATCAGTAGCCCTTGAATAGATCAGGTAAGTGTTGTCTCCCAGGCTCGGCCAGGTATAACTCCAGGAGGTGGTGCCGACCGCATTCAGCGGGGTCTGGGTAGTCACCCAGAAATTACCATTCCAAAAGGCATTATCCGATTGCCGCTGAATGCTTATCCTTACGTTGGCCACACCGGAAAGGTTATCGGTAGCCGTGCCGGTGACGGCGCTCAAGGAAGGCAGGACCTCCTCTAAAGGCGAGGTTATCTGTGAGGCCGGGGCTTGAATATCCAGGGTAAAGCTGACGCCCGGTCCTG
>JASEGY010000914.1 GCA_030019105.1 bacterium
GAAACCAGGTTTCTTAAAGAAACCTGGTTTCTATCGCCCCGGTTTTGGGATAGGCTCTTAATAGAGATGGATAAATTAACAGGAATAGACAAACGGATTATTCGTGAGATAGGTCAGGATATGCCTGATTCAAAACGTCCCTACCAGGTTGTGGCTGAAAGACTTGGCATATCTGAAGAGACTCTGATAGCCAGGCTTCAGGCATATAAAGAGATGGGAATCATGCGAAGATTTGGGGCTATTCTCTATCACCGGGAGGCAGGGCTGGAAGGCAATTGTATGGTGGCCTGGAAGGTTCCTGACTCTGAAGTTTCGGAAATAGGGAAGGTGATGGCCTCAGTGAAGCAGGTAACCCATTGTTATGAACGCTGCACCCACCCTGATTGGCCCTATAACCTTTACACCATGATCCATGGAAAGACAAAAAAGGACTGCGCCGAAATAGCCGGGATGATTTCAAGCAAAGTTGGTATTATTGATTACCGTATGCTGTGTTCGACTAAGGAGTTTAAAAAGACAAGTATGCGGTATTATCCGGAATAAGGGTGCAGCCCCGTAGGGGCATCCGATAATAGCCCAGCGATTTATCGCTGGGATCGAGGAACGAGCAACGACCGAAGTCCCGTAGGGACGACTGAAAAAAGGCGAGGGCTTCGGT
>JASEGY010000915.1 GCA_030019105.1 bacterium
GAACCTTGAACCCTAAGGTTTCACAAGAAAATGGACGATTATGAACCGTCCCAAATTATCTAATTGCAACAATAATATTGACAATATTATCATTTTGTGTTAGGATGCGAGTAAGTGTTGAAAGCAAAGGGTGAAGGAAATATTTTATTTGTTAGTATTTAACATTAAAGGGGTTGCGTAAACCGTCCCCTTCTTCCACTGACCTGGGAGATGGTGTAAGGAGGTTTTGGGATGGATAATAAAGAAGAGAAGTTTGAAGTAAATTATTGTCAGCCTAATGTAGATAAAGAGATATTGGAATGGAGAGATAAGACCGTAAAATTGGCTAAAGTTTTGCATACCGGCTCTGATGGGAAACTAACTATTGAGTTTACTGATGGGATTGTAAAAAGATACGGATTTAATGATCTCGGTTTCTGGGATGAAGAAAGGTCTAGCCAATGAGAGTGCCTCAAGAATAGACGTGATAGCATCTTCGCGAGGGTGAGGGACTGGTTGAAAAGCTGCTGTAATCCAGAAGGAGGTTGTATTAAATGGTGACAACTGTACCGGTGCAACAATTACTTGAGAGGAGTTCGGCTATCTTGCCTGTGACTGATGAGGACATCTTAGCGCGGCCTCTGGCCGCAACCAAACCAATTTTGGATTGCAGATTGCG
>JASEGY010000916.1 GCA_030019105.1 bacterium
CAATATGTTGTGGTTCTAACAGTTAAGACTACTATATAGAGGCTGAGTAGTTACCTTTTCCCCAATGTTACTCGAATTACGAAGTCCAAGCTTCTTCCTTATCTCATAGCCTCAGGTTTACACACATCTCTGCAACCACTTTACAGAATAGCAGTTATCAAGGATAGTTGCGCCAGCTTACGGCTTACCCCTTAACAAATGTATCAACCGCAGCCTTGCGCAGGTCCAAGCCGCACAGAAAGAACGGCATTGTCCATCGTTTCGGTCACTTGCGAATTTAATAGGTTGGGTTAAGCGTAGCCAACCCTAAGCAATCTCAGGGTTTATCGAATTTCGCTCTTTATCTTTCACTTACCAAATGGCCGAAACGATGGACAAGGCCGAAAGAACTCTTACCTTTGGTGAAAGATCTCCGGGTGGCTGCCTCCACGCTTAACCCGAAAACCAGAAGCTACGAACGTGAATATGAAAACTTAACCTGTAATCATTAGATAATTCTCTTCAATTCTTTGAAAAATACAAAAAGCTAAGCAAGCATAAATACAACGAGACAAATATCCCAAGGGGGATCTGGCAAGAGAAGATTCTGCTTTTAGTCTATTGTCGAGTTTCAGATTTATTCCCCACTTTTTCTAGGTTAAATTATACAACTCATC
>JASEGY010000917.1 GCA_030019105.1 bacterium
GTCCATTATCGCTACCCACTTATCGGGGTATTTCTTGGCCAAATCCTGATAGTGCTCATAAGCCCATTCCCGATCATCCCAGAACTCCTTGGGTATATCTTCTAATACTTTAGTCATTACTGAACACCTCCTTCTTTTTTCATACTCCCTCCTGGTCTATCTTTCTCCAAGATTCGCTCCTCCACATGCTAAATTGTCAAAGCCTCACTACCAAATCGAAAAAGCTCGCCGTTTACTCTGTAAGGATATCATCCTTCCTTAGAATTGAAACCCTGTCTTTCTTTTCTATCTCTTCAATAAGGTCTTTTACTTCCTCTTTAGCTAAAATAGAGTTCTTCCATAGCATTCTCAAAAGAGCATTTAAAGCAATATATCGGATTCCTTTATTTTCACAGAATCTTGTTACCCTTTTATCATTAGTCACTAAGAGTAATTTTCTATGCTTACAGATTACGAGAGAATCCAGTTCTCCTGCTCCGAAAGAGTGAGGCACAGCGGTCCTTTCAACAACTTCAGCCTCTGTGAGGGGAAGAATTCTAATCTGCTTGTTATGGACTAACCTAAGAATACTTTCTAAAGATGAATAACCATCGTTTACACCATTACTTAGCGCGGCCTCTGGCCGCAACCAAACCAATTTTGGATTGCAGATTGCG
>JASEGY010000918.1 GCA_030019105.1 bacterium
GCCAGGACCCGGATGTCCTGGCCGGCTGTGTTTATGCTGTCTTCCCTTTTACCATCCGCTCAACTTAACTCATGGAATAGCCCACGGATGACACGGATTCAACGGATTTCCACTGATTTTTTATCTGTGTAAATCCGTACCATCCGTGTTATCCGTGTTCTATCCTGCCTTCTTCACCAGGACATCCGGATACTGGCTGGCTGTGTTTATGCTGCCTTCCCTTTTGCCAGTCGCGCAACTTAACTTCTGTAATAGCCCACGGATGACACGGATTCAACGGATTTCCACTGATTTTTTAATCTTATCCGTGCCAATCCGTCCAATCCGTGTTCTATTCTTATCTTAAATAGCACACGGATTCTACGGATTCTCACAGATTTTCAGTCTTTTATCCGTGCTAATCCGTCCAATCCGTGTTATCCGTGTTCTATTCTGCTTTCTTCGCCAGGACATCTAACTTAGGCAGCGCTCTCCTTAAATAATCTCCTCTGCCAACTAACTTACAAAAACAAATAAAAAAGGCCTATTTACAAAAAGGGCATCTTTTCCCTCTCCTGTAATAGACCTTATATTTTAGATTTTCCCAATTTCGGAAATTATTATACCTTAGCGCGGCCTCTGGCCGCAACCAAACCAATTTTGGATTGCAGATTGC
>JASEGY010000919.1 GCA_030019105.1 bacterium
CGGGGGCATTCAAGAATTCGAGGAGGGAAGTGATGAAGATTAAGAAGCTAATTAGTGGCATGATTTTGATGTCGATTACAACTTCACCCGTTTGGGCAGAGGAGAGTAAGCTATGCAGATTAAAGGTAGATACCTCCTTAAGGCCAATCACTATTGCTGGGATACAGGAATCAGAACTTATCTTCAGGCCAGGTCTTTTAGGGATAGAGCGGACTATGTCCCTCAATAATACTGCCCTTTATTCTGCATCCTTCAGCTCTGAACAATCTTTTGGTCTTGAAGAATCGAAAGAGAAGAAGACGAAGGGAAGAATAATCGGGACTATTGTAGGAGCAGGAATTGGAGTAGGAATATGGTATTATCTTAGTGCTCTTGAAGGTCTTGAAGGTTTCTCTGAATATCCACAAGAGAAAACCTCCTCTCTACTCATAATAGTTCCAACTGCTATTGGAGGATTTATCGGTTATAATATAGGGGATCATTATGATAAAAAAGAAGGCTCTCGGTAATTGCTCAGCCTACCCCTTGTTCCCAAGCTCCAGCCCGGGAACTACCGTGAGCAGAAACCAGGTTTCTTAAAGAAACCTGGTTTCTTGAAAACGGGGGCATTCAAGAATTCGAGGAGGGAAGTGATGAAGATTAAGAAGCTAATTAG
>JASEGY010000091.1 GCA_030019105.1 bacterium
AAGCCTAAAATCCGAAATATAGCTTGCTTTAGCTTTCGTGTGCCTCATTGTTTATTCTTTTACGGACACGCTAAACGGACACGAGTCACGGTTAACCTGACTGCTGACACCTGAAGGCTTACCTTACCTCTTCCTGCTCCGGCGCAAATATTCCAGTTCATCGAGACAGCGGCCTGTACCTGCGACAACACATTGTAAGGGGTCTTCCGCGATAAAGGTCGGCAATCCTGTTTCCTGAGCAATAAGCTTATCCAGCCCTTTAAGTAATGCGCCGCCACCGGCCATAACTATCCCTTTATCGACAATATCAGCGGCTAATTCAGGTGGAGTCTCCTCCAGGGTCTGAGTGACTACACCGATAATAGCTGAAACAGCTTCCTGCAACGACTCTCTCAATTCCTGAGAAGTAATGGTAAGGGTTCGTGGAAGACCTGTTAAGGCATCCCGTCCTTTTATTTCACAACTTAATTCTTCTTCCAGGGGAAAAGCAGAACCAATCTTTATCTTGGTGTCCTCAGCCGTTCTCTCTCCAATGATTAAAGAATATGTTTTCCTGACATGATTAATAATAGCTTCATCCATTTCATCTCCGCCGGTTCTCAGGGAGTTAGCCACCACCATCCCCCCTAAAGAAATAACTGCTACCTCGGTTGTCCCTCCCCCAATATCGACGATCATATTGCCGGAAGGTTCATGAATTTGAATATTAGCCCCAATAGCTGCGGCCAATGGTTCTTCAATCAAATAAACCTCTCTTGCCCCCGCTTGCACGGCTGAATCCCGCACGGCCTTCCTTTCGACTTCGGTTATTCCTGAAGGGATACCAATAACAACCCGGGGATGTACAAAAGTTCGCCGGCCATCATGCACCTTGCTGATAAAGTATTTAATCATTTCCTGGGTTACCTCAAAGTTAGCGATAACTCCATCCCGCATGGGTCGAATAGCCACAATATCAGCCGGTGTTCGCCCCAGCATTCGTTTCGCCTCTCCCCCTACGGCCAGAACAGCATTGGTCTCCTTTTGAACAGCGACCACTGATGGCTCAGAAAGGACAATCCCCTTCCCCCTGACATGGACTAATGTATTGGCTGTTCCCAGATCAATTCCTATATCCTTGCAAAAAAACCCGTAAAAATAATCGAACATAGATAAGCCTCCCTCAATAGAGTTAAAAGTTTAAAGTTGAAAGTTCAAAGTTGAGAATGAATGCCTTGTTCATCGCCACTCTCAACTCTTAACTTTCAACTTTCAACTTTCAACTTTTAACTTTTTTCACCTGTCCTTCAATTTCCGGCCGGCTTCCTGATGATGGGGATTGATTTCCAGTACTCTTTTCCATTCCTTCCCGGCCAGAGATAAATGCTCCCCTTTTTCGTAAACCTTTCCTAACCAGTAATGAATCTTGGCTTCCTTTTCCAACTTTGGCTTAAGTTCCAGCGCCTGACGATACTGAGCTTCGGCTTCCTCCAGGTGATCTTGAACATAATTAATCCAACCCAGGGCAATATGCGTATCTATACTGCTTTCTTTATTCAATGCCCTGGCCAGGAGAAGCTCTTTGAAAATCCTGACTGCTTCTTCGTAGTTCCCTCTATCTTTGCAGGTCCAGGCCAGATTAAATTTAATAGAGGCATCTTTGGGGTCAATGGCTTGTGCTTCTTCATATTCTTTAATCGTCTGATCAAGCCGCATTATCCTCTCTGTCCCTTTAGTTGACTGGCTCTTCTTATAATATAAATGGCCCAAATAGATATGGACCTCTTTGGTTTTTTCTCCTCCGGCAATAGCGTTTTCCAATTGCTGTTGAGCTTCATGGTAGTAATAATTATCACCTAGAAAGTTGCTTTTCTTGAAGTAAAGGATGCCTACCCTGGCCATACATTTGGCCGCAATTGGTCCGTTCTTAGCCAGGATAATTGCCTTGCGATAGAATTTAATCCCTTCGTCCGCTAACTTCAGTCCCTTCCGCTGGTCCTCCGCAGCCAGAACCTGGTCGTAGTATGCATCCCCTAATCCGACCAGGGCTTCTACCTTCAAAGGATTATCTTCTAACTCGGCTTCATATTCGGCTATTGTCCGTCGAAAGGCGGCTTCCCTATCTCCGGGGGTACAAGCCCTGGAGAGAACAAGAAAAACCAGGATGATAAGGACAAGAATAAGCCCTGCCCGAATAAAGGCGCCCTCATTAAGTTTAAATCCGCTTTTACGTCTCTTGTAAACATTCATCATTAGTATTAAAGTAACACAAAGTCTCCAAAAAAGCAAGTCAAAAATTTCCGTGTATTAAGTTTTTGAATTAGATTACCGATAAATATATTAGATAATCATTAGATTCTAGTACAGATCGGCGGAAGTTCCTGGGTAGTTTCAGCATGGTTCCAGGTTCAGGGTTCCAGGTTCACGGTTCGAAGAGCGCAAGGCGACCAACCGTGAACCTTGAAGCGGGAACCTGACCACCTGATTAGAAACCCGGGAAGGACTTTTGCCGAGCAGTACTGGATGGATCGAGGTGAGTCCGATGGAATTTGGCATATTAGGAAATTTATTCGCAACCCCTGAAGTACTGTCTAAAGAAAATAAAAAAAATGCAACCGAGGAATCATCTGTCCCTTTTGACCAGGAGGCAGAGAATATTAGAAAGAGTGAAAATAGATCTGCCGAGTTAAAGAAGACCGCCATGAAGCGAGATTTTGGCCAGGATCAGGTTACTATTTCCAAAGAAGCCAAACTTGCCTTTGAGTTAGAAAGGATCATTTGTCGGGTTCACGGCGCGCCGGATATCCGATCCGATCGGTTAGAAGTAGTAAGAGAAAAGATCGCCAATGGTAGTTTGCTTATTCGAGAAGTAAGTGAGGGAATTGCTGAGAAAATAAACGACCGGTTAGCTGGAGACGAGATGGATTCAGCCACTCCGGTAGATCTCTCTGAACAAAGGATTCAAAATACAGTTGGCCTTATCGCTAAGTGGTTCGGACTCTGACAGTTTCGGTAGCCGTTCCCGGCTTGAAATTTGAAATTAGAAAGTGGGGCATCGTTTCATTTGGCTTGGAAACGACCAGAGATCGCTTTACACTTTAAAATCAATAGCCTTCATAAAAGCTAAAGGTAGTGACGCTATCCACACTCAGGAGTTAATCCTTTAGGATTTCATTATGAAAGGCTAAAGCCTAAAATCCGAAATATAGCTTGCTTTAGCTTTCGTGTGCCTCATTGTTTAAAATTGGACATTCCTACTTTCCAAATTCCAATTTCTAATTTCTAATTTCAGCATTCCGTGAACGGTTACGTTTTCTCTTCCTCAAACTTCACCCCTTTTTGTCCTCACTCAGATAAGGAGAAAAGTAGTGATCAACAATGTTAAGGGCACAACTGTCGCCGCACATAGTACAGGTTTTGGTGTTGGACGGGGATCGACTGTCTCGAATAGAGGCGGCCTGCTGAGGAAAGAGGCAGACCCTGAATTGTTCCTCCCAATCTAACTTCCGTCTGGCATGACTCATTCTCCTGTCCCTGTCTCTATCTTTTCGTTTGATCATATCTCCAATGTGGGCGGCTATTTTAGCGGCGGCCAGGCCTACTTTGACATCCTCAGGAGCAGGTAAGGCCAGGTGTTCCGGGGGGGTAACATAACAGATAAAATCCGCCCCAAAAGCGGACGAAAGAGACGCCCCTACCGCCGCTGAGATATGATCGTATCCAGCCGCAATATCGGTCGGCAACGGGCCCAACATGTAAAAAGGCGCCCCGCGACTCATTCGCTTCTGGAGGATAACGTTGGCCTCGATCTCATCAATAGGGATATGCCCCGGACCTTCAACCATCATCTGACAACCCATATCCTGACCAATCTGAGCCAATTCACAGTTTATAATCAATTCCTGGATCTGTGCCCGGTCTGAAGAATCTTCAACCGCCCCGGCTCGAAGACCATTTCCCAGACTGAGAACCACGTCGTGTTTCCTTAGAATCTCTACCACCCGGTCGAAGTGTTCATAAAGAGGATTTTCACGATTATTTTCAATCATCCAGGCGCTCATATAGGCCCCACCCCGGCTGACCAATCCGCCGTGGCGATACCCCTGACGCTTTAGCCTCTCCAGGGTAATCCGATTGATCCCACAATGAATGGCCATAAAGGAAATCCCATCTTCACATTGTTTCTCAATCACCTCAAAGAGATATTCCGGGTCCATCTTTAGCGCTGACCCTTTTTGTTTAATGGCATACAAAAAAGCCTGATAAAGGGGTACAGACCCAACCGGAAGATTTACCCCAGCCAGAATAGTTTGCCGGATACGGTCCAGGTCCCCGCCGGTGGATAACTCCATCAAGGTGTCGGCCCCATTCTCCTCGGCTGTTCTGGCCTTAGCTGCTTCCATATCCGGATCAACGATATCCGTTGAGGTGCCAATGGAGGCATTTACCTTGGTCCGAAGTCCCCGGCCAATTCCGACTACCTTTGACTTACGGTTAAGATTATTAGGGATGATCAACCGCCCTTGCGCAATATTTTCTCTAATCTCTTCCACCGGCAGATTTTCATCAACTGCTACTCTTTCCATTTCATCCGAGATATTTCCGTCTCGGGCCAATTCTATTTGGGTTGGCATCTTCACCTCCGTAATCAATTATACTCGACACTGTTACAAATTGAGCTTTAATAATGTGTCCAATATCGAATATCGAACAAGGAATAATGAATGTCGAAGGAAAAAGGGGAACAAGACCTCATAATTCGAAATTCGTTATTCGATATTCGGGCCTTGTCCATCGTTTGGGCCATTGGATCAATTTTGTAGTGGTCGAGCTTGCTCGACAGGACGGCAGAGCAAGCTCTGCAACTACAACACCCAATTCGGTCAAGCACTATTGGCCCAAACGATGGACAAGGCCGATATTCGATATTCAATCCACAAATTATCTTCATCGCTCTCTAACCTTGAACCGTGAACCCCGTAACTGTGAACCTGAGTACGACATTTGGGGATGGTTCACTTTAGTGTGAAGCTTGCGGGTATGTAGATAACTGTTTGTAGTAGCAAAGCTTGCTTTGCTTGAGTAGGATTAGCAGAGCAAGCTCTGCGACTACAAGTTGCCCGGAAGAAATCACAGGAAAAACGATGAAAATGAACCGTCCCGACATTTGTTAATTGTCAATAAAGTCCTGTCCAAGGATGACCGTTACATCCACCATGACCTTAGGATCGATTTTCTGAATAACTTTTCCCTGTCCTAAGGATTTTGAGATATAGAGGGCATTGTTCGTGCTGCCTACATGATCTATAACTAAGGTATCCCTGTAGTTAGAACGATCAGCATTTCCTGTTTCAACCACATCGATTTTAGGCTTTTGCCTGAGCCTTTCTCTGACCTTGTCGGCCAATCCATCTGTTCGACAACCGTTCAAGATGCGGACCGTAATCACTTTTGAGGGTAAAGCTCTTTGTGCCGGTTTATTTAAGTGTCCCTCTAATTTAGCCGCTATCTTTTGGAATTCAACCTCGTTAATTAGCCAGTAGTTTCTTCCATTAATATTCTTCCCCTGGCCTGGTATTTCAAAAAAAGCCATATTCTTGTTGGGTGAAAAATTTTTAAAATAAGAAGCCAGAGATAATATTTCAGCCACCCCAAGGTTTGTTTTAACATGTCTCCATATCTCTTTAACTAAAGCAGGTGACCTAAAAATGGCCTCAGAAGAGAAGGCCTTATCCGCCAGAAGTTTTATTAACTCGTTTTTGTGTTCGATCCGGTCGCGGTCGGCACCAGGGGTTGCCCTGAAGCGGGCAAATTGAAGGGCCTTTTCGCCATCCAGTATTTGGAGGCCGGCGGGAATTCTGATATATAAATCACCGGCTTTATCAATATACTGCATCTCCTGTTCGATTAATATTTCTACCCCGCCTAACAAATCAACTACATTGATAAAGCCCTGGTAGTCAAGTAATACGTAAAAGGGGACAGTAAAATCTGAGAGACCGCCGTGCTCTAAAATGCCCGCCACTGTGCTTAAGAGTAAATCTATCCCTCCCCGGGCATAGACGTGATTGATCTTATCATAACGTATCTTCTTGTCATATTTAATTCTTACCCTGGTATCCCTGGGGATAGGAATGCCCCCAATTTGCTTAGTCTCAGGGTTAAGGCTAAAAAGAATAAGACAGTCGGTTAATCCTTTAGACCCGGTATTATCTATCCCGATGAGAAGAATGTTAATTAGTTTGTTTCCCCTGGCCAGCTTTTCTATTTTATTACTCTTGAAATACAAAAATAATAGACCTCCTCCAATGATTAAAAGGAGGCCAATACCAATTATCCATCCTCGCCGGAAAAAAAATTTTCTTCTTGCCCGCACTTTTGCCTGTTTCCCTCTTCAAGTAGTAAGAGCCTATCCCAAAACCTCTCCCGCGTGACCAGAAACCAGGTTTCTTGAAGAAACCTGGTTTCTATCACCCCGGTTTTGGGATAGGCTCTAAGTAATCCAGCTTGGCGAAAGTTCCTACCTGGTTTCAGCAGGATTCGAGGATCCAAGGGTAGATTGTGTTAATACCATGGATACCTTGATCCCTACCTGACTCCAAACCGATGAGAAATTTACGCCGAGCTGTACTACCTATATATACTCAGCACGGTCATAAATAGTGATTTTGAATAGGTTGTAAGTTGTAGGTTGTAGGTTGTAGAACTAACTTACAACCTACAACTTACAACCAAATTACCCTGAGTTCAGACCTCGTGCTTTGCCCTCACCAAATCGACAATAAGCCTTTTGGCCACAGGGAGTTGTGTAATAATTGGACAGCCGCATCCGTCAATCCCTAATCATTAGACTACTTTATTATCAATCTGTATACTATGCTTGCTTATTGTCAATCAAGACTGTCCAGAAATTGCCCTTATTCCAGATATGAAAGCACGAGGTCTGGAGTTATTGAGAAAATACAAAATCGCAGATTATGCCCGCGTTGAGTATAGCTTATGTGCCGTAATATATTCCTCTACTTCCGGCGGAACTAAATATTTAATAGATTGCCCCTGTTTGATCCTGTTTCTTATTTCGGTAGAGGAAATATCCAGGCCGGGTATTTTTAAAAAGCGGGTGTAAGGGAGATAAATTCTATCAATCGTTAAAGCAAAATCCGGCCTGTTAACCACAATAAACCGGCCTAACTCAGGTATTTCTTCAATCTTTTTCCAGGCAGCGATATCTGAGGCAGCATCGGCTCCCAGGATGAGGAAAATTTGGGCAGATTCCCCCCACTCTAACTTGAGCTCTTCCAGGGTGTCTTTTGAGTAAGACTTGCCGCCTCTTTTAATCTCACAGTCAGAGACGAGGAAATAGGGGTTGTCTTTTATGGCTGATTCAACTAAACGGTAGCGGTCCTGCGGGGCAGCCTCCGGTTCTTCCTTATGGGGAGGGCTGGCTGTGGGGACAAAGATGACCTTTTTTAGCCCGAACTCTTCTCTGGCTCTCTCTGCTGCTAACAGATGCCCATAGTGGATGGGATCGAATGCCCCACCTAAAATACCAATTCCGATCACTCCAACTCGACCTCTTTACGAACAAAATCTTCCGGTAAAAGGATGATTTCCACCCGGCGATTTCTCTCACGACCCTCTCCGGTTTCATTCGAATCAACCGGCCTATATTCAGCATAGCCTGCGGCGCTCAATTGTTCCGGGTTAACCTCGTGGTTGCTTATCAGATATCTCAGGATAGTTGCCGCCCGAAGTACCGACAACTCCCAATTAGAGGGGAATTGGGCTGTATTTATCGGGATATTATCTGTATGGCCTTCGATAAGTAATGGCCGATTTGAGTATCTGTTCGCTATTTCAGCTACCTTGCCTAAAACTTCTCTGGCCTCGGGTTTAATCTGAGTCTTACCGGAATCAAAGACAATCTTATTAAGGAGGCTGATAACCAACCCCCTTTTTTCCTGCCTGAGTTCCATCTCAGCCCGGGCCACAAACTCCTGAAACTCTTTCGCAATCTGGAGATTCTCATTTTCCAGCTCCCGGCAGGCAGCCAACTGGTCCCCTTTTATCTTAGCCACATCTTTTTCCAGATTTCTCGCTTTGGCAATGAGAATTTTGTTTGCCTGACTAAGTTCTTCCACTTCTTGACTTAAGGCTTCTTCCCTGGATAAACACTCGTTTCTTCCTTTTGCCAGTTCTTCCGCCTTCCCTTCAATCTCTGTGATTTGACGGGTTTTACCTTCAACATCCTGCCGGCACATTTCGATATCTTTATTAAGGACAGTTGCCTGCTTTGTCTTTTTATCAAGTTCTTCCTTACATCCCTCGATTTCGTCTAATTTATCCGTGACAACCATCTCTTTTTCAGCGATAATTGCTCTGAGCTGTTTCTTAGATGGGCCGCATCCATTCAGGATAAAAATAGCCATCCCTAACCCTAAAATTCTTTTTACCCACTTATTTACTGTAATCATAAAAACCAACTCCTTTCAAGATACAAGTAAGCGGCGTGATTATCCGCAGTTCCCGGTAAGGGCAACCCGTCGGGGCAAGGCGCTCTCTTGCCCCAATTCTCAATTTGATACCAGTATACACCAACTACTCCTCATTTGTCAATCATTTTTGATGGTACGACAAAAAGTAGGTAGCCGTGTCTGTGTCCGTGTCCATTGTCCGTGTCCGTTGTAATCTGCAATATCCTTATGGAACTTCGACTTCATCAAATATCTGCTTGATCACATCCTCTGAAGTCATTTCCTCTGCTTCGGCCTCGTAGGTAACAATAATGCGGTGACGCAAGATATCCGGGCCAATAGCCTTGACATCTTCCGGCGTGACATATCCTCTTCTTCTTAAAAAGGCATACGCCTTAGCGGCCACGGTCAGATAGATGGTCGCCCGAGGAGAAGCCCCGTAGGCAATAAGGGTCTTCAGGTTTGCCAGGTTATAATTTTTCGGTTCGCGGCTGGCAAAGACTAAATCAATAATATAGTCCTTGATCCGTTCATCAATATAGACGGAGCTAACCACAGACCGGGCCTTTACTATCTCATCGCGTGAAATAACAGGAGCGGCTGAAGGGATCTCTGTCCCGGTCATTCGTTCCAGGATCTTTCGTTCCTCTTCCTTGCTGGGATAGGTAATCTTCAATTTTAACATAAATCTATCTATCTGGGCTTCGGGTAGAGGGTAGGTCCCTTCCTGTTCAATCGGATTTTGAGTGGCCAGGACTAAAAAGGGCTCTTCTAACCGGTAGGTTTCATCCCCAATGGTCACCTGCCTTTCTTGCATCGCTTCCAGTAAAGCCGACTGCACCTTGGCCGGAGCGCGGTTGATTTCATCGGCCAGGATAAGATTAGCAAAAATAGGCCCTTTTTTAATGGTGAATTCTGCCTCTTTGGGATTGTAGATCAGGGTTCCGAGTAAATCCGCCGGCAGCAAATCAGGGGTAAACTGAAGCCGCCGAAATTTGGCCTGAATACAATCAGCCAGAGTCTTAACCGCCATAGTCTTGGCCAACCCCGGCACACCTTCTAACAGGATATGGCCATTGGCCAGGACTCCAATCAGAAGCCTTTCCACAATATATCTTTGTCCGACGATCACTTTGCCCATCTCAGCCATCAGCTTTTCAACAAAGATACTCTCTTTTTCTACCCGTTCATTGATTAAGCTAATATCTTGGTTCATGCGAATACCATCCTTTTTATCTTTACTTACCTTCCCTGCGGTGCTCATCCGCTACTACTTTGATTATGAAAATCTAATAGCACACGGATAACACGGATACTACGGATTACCACAGATAAAATCAGTATAAATCCGTTAAATCCGTATCATCCGTGTGCTATTAAAAGGAGTAGCTATTCCCACTGATTAGGTGCTTTTCTCTAAATCAAAGTACTAACGGGTGAGTACCTTCCCTGCGGGGACTCATCTTTTTTATTTAACAACCAAAGATTTTTCGGCATTCCCTTGAGACACCTTCCAAACCCGGTAATGACCAACGGCTTCTTTTACTTTTTGTTTCACTGACGGACCTCCAATCTTTTGTCCCAGACCATAATGTGGAAATCTTTTTCTTCTAAAGAAACATCAAAATCTAACAGGCTCATTAGCTCTTCAGCTAATTCCTTTTTCTCCTGATCATTTAAGATAACATCCAGAGAAAAACAGCCGCCGCCACCACTATAAAGTGTGGTTTGATCAAACTCTATCATCAGGGATGAATCGCCAATGAAATCTTCGATTTTTTTTATTTCCTGAACAAAACAATTCGGGCCGCAATCTATCTGGCCTGAATTACTATCCCTGCCGTAATAGATGCTTATTTTTTCATGGCCTAAGTGCATACCCAGAATGACAAGGAAATCCTTTATCCTTTCCTCTGGTATCTCGAAACTCATCCCGGCAGGGGTGGTCCCGATATAAATTTCCGGCTGAGTCTCCTCTGCCCATTTAATCAATGCCTCTTCAACCACTTCTTCAAATTGTTGCGTCTCCAGGCCAACTATTTTCCAGCCTATTCTCTCGACCAATCTTTCAGGAATAGTTACTTGCATATTTTACCCCCTTTCGGCCATGGTCCACGGTCAATCTATAGCTCTTAAGATAAATATTTTGGGGTAAGCGAATTCAAGATAGGCTATG
>JASEGY010000920.1 GCA_030019105.1 bacterium
GGATATAATTCCAATTATGCAATTTACACGGTGCTGTTCAAACCTGATGCTAGTTATTTTGGGTCAGATTATTACAAGGAAGATTGATCGTGAATTGGTGGTGGGAGCCGGCGTGGTTGCGGTTATTTTTGTGATAGTGGGTGTAATTTTAACGCCGGAGGAGGAGTGAAAAAAGTGGAGGCATTAATTCCAGCTTTTATTGTGGCTATTTTTGCTGTAATAGTGGGAGTAATAGTGTGGTATCAAGATCGAATAGAGAAGAAAGCAGGAAGGGAAGGGGAGGGTAAGTATCTTGTCTGACAGGAGAGGAGAAGAAGGGAAAGTATAGAGTAAAAGAAGTTGATGCCTGTAGTTTGGGGTCTTAGTGAGATGAGTTAAAATTCCCCGGTGACCATAGCGGAGGGGCCACACCCGTTCCCATTCCGAACACGGTAGTTAAGCCCTCCAGCGCCGATGGTACTGCACTGGAAACGGTGTGGGAGAGTAGGTCGTTGCCGGGTTTTTTTATTTTCCGGGGATAATTGCCCCTTGTTCCCAAGCTTCAAGCTCCAGCTTGGGAACAAGAAAACTGTCTGGTGGAACATTAGATTTTAAAGGGGTGTAATTTTGAACAATAAATTTCCTTTAATTTGAGGAATAAATTAGCCCGAAAAT
>JASEGY010000921.1 GCA_030019105.1 bacterium
CGCAATCTGCAATCCAAAATTGGTTTGGTTGCGGCCAGAGGCCGCGCTAAGAAGGCCCAATTTCCAATTTCTAATTTCAACATTCCGTGAATACTTATCGTCTTTGCGAGATTTCCACATTTTATTGAGCAATTACGTGAGCTGCTATGTCAGAAAAAATTATTTCTTTGAACCGGAAGGCTAAAAAAGATTACAGTATCCTTGAAACTCATGAGGCGGGGGTTGTCCTTAGCGGAACCGAGGTTAAATCCCTGCGGGCCGGACGAACCAATCTGTCTGACAGCTTCGCCCAGGTAGAAAAAGGGGAGGTGTTTATTTATAAATGGCACATCAGCCCTTATGATTTTGGAAACCGGTATAACCTGGAGCCCAAACGGCCCAGAAAATTGCTTCTTCATCGGACTGAAATCAAACGACTGTATGGGAAAGTTGCCGAGCGGGGATTCGCCCTTATTCCCTTAAAATTATATCTTAAAAAGGGCCGGGTAAAATTAGAATTGGCTTTAGCTAAGGGTAAACATGCCTATGACAAGCGGGAGGATTTAAAGCGAAAAGAAATGGAGCGAGAAATGGAAGTGGCCTTTAAGGGATACGGAAAAAAATAATTACCCAATGTAGCGGAGTAGCAAACTGGGGACACAACCTCCCGCAGGT
>JASEGY010000922.1 GCA_030019105.1 bacterium
TAACTCCAAAAGCTACATAGCCTATCTTGAATTCGCTTACCCCAAAATATTTATCCTAAGAGCTATAGTTGCTTCTGCTATCAATAGACACATCTCAGAGTTGCCGCGAGCATTCGCCGTAATTACGCCAGGCGCTATTCGCATTCGTAGATGGGATGTATAGGCGTCAGGTATCAGATACCTGATATTGGTTTGGTTGCGGCAGGAGGCCGCGCTATGAATTTTACCCGAATTACGGTCAATTTCCATCAGATGGGTGGAGTGCCCTGCCTCCGTGGGTTGCGCATTCCGGTAGCGACAGTCGTGGACATGGTCGCCGAAGGCATGAGCGAGGCAGAGATTCTGCAGGCCTTGCCGGACCTGGAAGCTGAAGACATCCAGGAAGCCTTACGCTTTGCGGCCGAAGCCGTTCGGGAACAGGTGTTGCCACTTGTGCCAGAACGTGAACCAGCGATGGTGATGGCCTGATGAGACTGGAGAAGTTCTTAATTTGATAGACATTCATACCCACATCCTCCCCGGCCTTGATGATGGAGCAAGGTCCATTGAGGAGGCCGTAAAGATAATTAGACAGGCAGAAAGAGGCGGCGTAAAAATTATCGTGGCTACCCCTCATCTTATCCTGGGCACGGCCTATGCCTACAGTCGGGAG
>JASEGY010000923.1 GCA_030019105.1 bacterium
CGCAATCGTAACATTCTCGCGGACAACGCAAATGTTGCGGGGTAATATTATAAGAGTCTTCCTCCTTTCTTACGATTAAAGAATATCATTTATTGAGAGGTTTGTCAACAAAAATAGATTCGCTAAATTCGGTTACCTTAACAGTATCTATTCAGCATTCAAGGAGGCATAAATGAATACATTCAAAAAGCTTATGGCTATAGGCTGCCAAATCTGCCCTCTTTGTTGGTATGCCCGCAAGTATCCGGGGAATTGGTTTGGCAGATTAATGCAGTGGCATGGCAAGTGGTGTCCCGTCTGGAGATCGTGGGAAGAAGTTTACGGGGGACAAGAGTAATGTTAGATTTCAATAAGCTTAAGGAAACAAGGAGAATATTAGGCTTAGGTGAAGAGGCCTCTTTAGCAGAAATAAGAGGGGCATATCACCCTAGCGCGGCCGTTGGCCGCAACCAAACGGAACAACCTGACGGTTGTTTAGGGAGGTTTATCGCTTTAACCACACCAGGATATATATTTAATCCGTAACTACTCAGCCACTGTTGAGAATTGAGACCTCAAATCCGCTCTCCACTCTCCGCTCTCAGCTCTCAACTCTTTTATCCTGGTGTGGAATAAAGCGATAAACCTAAGGATTTTCAGACCGCATAATTCT
>JASEGY010000924.1 GCA_030019105.1 bacterium
GGGAATTGCCCGGATCAGAGGTATCCTTAGCTGCCGTGCTAACCGTGCAGGTATAAGTCTGTCCATAAGCAAAATTGTTGTGAGTAATAGTCAGGGTGTCTCCATTCCAGGAGTAGATCAAGCCCCCAGGATTGGGTGACATGCTGAAGGCCCCTTGAGTCAGGGCCTGATTCATGGTCTCGCTGAAATTAATAGCGATAGTAGTCCCTATCTGGACGTTAGTCGCTCCATTAGCCGGACTGGTGGTAGTAACTATAGGTTTGGTGGAATCAATGGTAAAATCAGCGTCGCCGGCATCTTCTGCCGTCTGAGCGCTCCCATCAGTGACCACTACCTTGACCCGAACCTGATTGTTGTTTAAGCCAGAAGGGGTTGTCCAGGTGTAGGTATTAACCCCAGCATTAGCCGAAGTGCTGCCGATAAATGCATAATTAGCCCCGCCGTCAGTTGAATAATAAAGGTTGGCTGTATACAAAGATGCCCCACCAGAAATAGTATAGACAATATCGTGGGCAGTATTACCCGTCCAGTTTTGACCGCCGTTAGGTGAGTTAAGAACGACCTCAAGGGTATCGGCTGTGGTAAAAGACCAGGTGGTATCAGAGGCCATATTATTCCCTGGATCAGAGAGGTCTTTGAGCCCGGTAGTA
>JASEGY010000925.1 GCA_030019105.1 bacterium
GAAACCCGTTTTACCCCAAATGCTTGGGTCAGTAGCGGAGAGTAACTGCACCCAAATGAATTGGCAGTTCATCCCTACCTGGAGATAATCCATGCCCAGAGAGCGAACCTTATTAGAAAGATTGGGGAATCCTCAGACCAATGCCCCCCGGACAACTAAGGAAAATACAGACCAGCTCGCTGAATCCGTCTTAACTCATTTGCAGAAGATGCTTAATACCAGACAGGGCCATGTTCTGATCTTATCCGATTATGGCATCCCGGATTTAAGCGAAGTAGTCCACTCTTTTCCGGACTCTATCAAGCAGATGCAAGAGGCTATTCGCACCTCGATTGAAAAGTATGAACCACGTTTGCGAAAAGTCAGGGTAAGGCATGTAGGTTCCGGAGAGGATATCCTGAAGCTGCGGTTTGAGATTACCGCCCAGCTTGTTACAGCCCAGGAAAAGGCCTCTGTCTGGTTTGAAACTATGGTGAATTCCTCCGGGCAGGTCGAAATAAAGGGATAGCTCGGATTGCGGATTTCAGGAAACTGATGCAGGTGGGCAACAGGGATTTCTTCATCGATTTGCTGTTCTATCATCGCGACTGGCTAATTATAATATTACCCCGCAACATTTGCGTTGTCCGCGAGAATGTTACGATTGCG
>JASEGY010000926.1 GCA_030019105.1 bacterium
TGTAAAGATGATCGTTCAAGTAACTCAGGGCAATGACATCGGCATCTTCCTCGATGGCGGTATTGACTATGTGCTCCGGCGTATTAAACTTCCCCAGATACACCACCTCCATGCCGGCTTTTCTGAGTATATGGCTTAAATATACGATCCCCCTGTCGTGGCAATCCAACCCCGGTATCGCTACCACAACCTTGATCTTCCTGTTTGCACTATCCTTCATGGAATCACTCCTCTTTTCTTAGACCGTTAGGCTGAAGGATAGGGAACATCTCGCAAGGCACGAACCAAACCCGAAGTTTTGTGTGATCACGCATGATTTATCCCTAAAAGCCTTCAGTCTTCAGCCTATCTACCGATTATCTTGCAGTACTTCATAAGGGTCATAAGTTGTCCCATTTGCCACCCGGATCGTTCCCAATATCTCCCCCAGGGTCGCATTGGCCCTCAGAGAATTCATTATCAGGGGTATCAGATTATGCTCTTCCCCCTTGGCCGCTTCCTCTCTCAAGGTTTCCAGCGCATCTTTTACCTTCTTCTTGTCTCTCGTCTCCCGGAGCCTTCTGATCTCGTTTTCCCTCTTCTCAGAGGTAGCCATCTGCTCTTCCAGGGGTCTGTCTCTCCCCACCATGATGGGCACCTCTTCTTC
>JASEGY010000927.1 GCA_030019105.1 bacterium
AAGCCCAGTAAAATCAAGCATAAATCATAGAAGTCCCAATTTCAAAACGGTCTCGTAAATGGCCCAGATGATGGTACTCATTTTTTTCTTGACATAGTGGCATAATGTCACTATAATACGTAATATTATGACAAGATATTGGAAGCGTGATATAACTAATACCATAACAGAGGCGCTTCATGAGATGCCAGTAGTGGTTATTACCGGCATGAGACAGACGGGCAAAAGTACCTTCCTGCAAAGGCAGCCTGAACTCAACAATAGACGCTATGTTACATTTGATGACTTTGCTTATCTTGAAGCAGCCAGGGCAGACCCGGATGGATTTCTGGCCTCTGAGGCTCCAATGACAATAGACGAGGCGCAGAAATGCCCGGAGATATTGACGGCCATAAAAAAGAGTGTGGACAGGGAAAGGAGGCCAGGGAGATTTCTGTTATCGGGTTCGGCAAATTTTGCCATACTCAAAGGAATATCAGAAAGCCTGGCCGGCCGGGCCATATATTTTACTATGTATCCCTTTACCCGCCGGGAATTATCAGGCCATATTCTTCAAAAGCCATTTTTGCAAAGTTTCTTTGAAACCCTAACATCAGGTTTGATCAGCGTCTTAGAAATTGCATAACTGGAATTATGGTGGTTGCG
>JASEGY010000928.1 GCA_030019105.1 bacterium
TATCCACCAAATCCAAAACCGCCCGATCCACACCTGTTTCAAGATAGTCTTCAGTTAGAGGCACTTCCTTTGCCCAGACTAATATTCCCTTCTCTATATCGACCATCTTAAGGATAAGAGAGGGGTTCTTTTTATGAAGGATGGGGTTTTCATATATGGCCCCGTAGATAAAGGCATTAATTCCATATCCCTTGCCAAGCCTTGAGGCTGTTTCCTGGTCCACCCAGAGATAATATTTCTCGGCCAGCCCTTTTTCTTTGTAAAGTTCTTCGATGTTTCCGCGGTCAATGACTGTGAGACCTGTCTTTGCAACCAGATTGGCGGTTAGCTTATCTATCAGAAGGGGTTTATTCAGTTTCAGTTCAGTGTTGTTTGAGATGTTCCAGAGGGCAATCCTATTTATTCCTCTTTCTTTAAGCCGGTTTTCGGCATCCTTAATCGAAGAGGAAATTACATCAGTGGTCTTGAACGGCATCTCTTCTTCGCTGAGGTTAATCTCCGCTGCCCAGACAAGATATTGATGTTCTAAGTCGAGAAGTTTTAAGATGAGGATTGGTCTTTTTTCGTCTTCAAACTCGGTTTGATAGACCCTGCCAACAAGAATTCCATCTATCCCCTTGATCCCCCCATATTGATTGGCCTTCT
>JASEGY010000929.1 GCA_030019105.1 bacterium
AGCCTGAACTCCAAAGGATAGCCAACCCCAAAATCTTTTTCTTAAACACTATAGACCTGTTTCTGATTCCGTTGCCAAGCATAAATAACACGAAATCCTCCCCGCTTCCCCTTGCCCATATCCCGACTGCCACAACGAATCTTCCATACCCGATGCCGATAACCAGGAATGGATCTTCCAAATTCAGGATTTATCTCCAATCGCACAAGAACTGCTTCCAGGTCTTCAGTAATATGGCGATACTTCTTCTGGAGGCCACTTATTGCTGCTTCATAGGTCGGCATCGCGATGACGTCGAATTTCCTCATGGGCTTGCCTCCATGGCCTTCCTTTGTCGTCTTTTATCTCTTGCATCGCTTGGTCAACTAAGCGATGAAACGTTAGAGACCTGGACAGAATTTCTGCTTCCTCTAAATCCTGGATAGAAATCATTTCCAGACGTCTCACAATTTCTTCAAACCTTTCAATCTCGATAAGTACTGCCTTTACCTTACCATCTTGCGTTACTACAGGTAAGGGCTCTTTTGTTATTGGATCCATCATTGTCTGCTTAGACATTATATTATCTCCTCCTCGCCTAATTTGGCATTGTTCATCGTTTCGGCCACTTACGAGCTTTTTTGTAGTTGCAGAGCTTGCTCTG